>JBFMCJ010000515.1 GCA_040754675.1 Bacillota bacterium | reverse complement strand
AAGTCCTCCAACGCACCTATCGATACGACACACGGGGGTCCAACACCGCATACAACACATCGACAAGCAGATTGAACAGGACAATCACCGAAGCGCTGAACAATACCACCCCCTGCACAAGGGGGAAGTCATACGATCCCATGGCGTCTACCAGCAACTTGCCAAGGCCGGGCCAGGCGAACACGTTCTCGATGACCACCGCCCCTCCCAGCAGGTAGGCAAGGAGAAGTCCAGAGTATGTGAGGACTGGGTTGATGGCGTTTCTGAGCGCATGGCGGTAAATGACCGTTCGCTCAGCCAATCCCTTTGCCCTTGCAGTGCGCACATAATCCGCGCCAACCACCTCGAGCATGCTGGAACGCGTCAGCCGGGCCAACACGGCCGTAGGTCGAAGGCCCAGCACCAGGACGGGCAGCACCAGGTGGGCAATGGTACCAGTACCGCCGATGGGAAGCCACCCCGTGCGAAAGGCCAGGTAGTACAACGAGACTACCCCCACCCAGAAGGCCGGAGCAGAGACACCCGCTGTGGAAAGGGCAATTACCAGGCGGTCGAAAGCCCTGATTCGAGACGTCGCAGCAAGGACCCCCACCGGGATTGCTACCAGTAGCGCCACCAGAACCGACGCGGTTGCCAAGACAGCCGTGTTGGGCACGCGCTGAAGTATCAGGGTAGAAACGGGTACGCGCAGCCGGAACGACCTGCCTAAATCTCCGCGCAGTGCTTTGGTGAGATAGTCCGCATATTGCACCAGGACAGGCCGGTCAAGCCCCATCTCGTGACGTAGTTGCGCTAGGCCTTCCGCTGTCGCCACATGCCCTCCAATCAATATGCGCGCCGGATCACCCGGGATGATGTACATTAGAAAAAAGGTAATCGTGATGACGCCCCACACGGTCACGGGGACCCAAAGAAGGCGCCGTGCCACGTAAGTAGACACTCCAGCACCTCCAGTGACTTCCTGTTGAGGGTGAGAGCCCCACCTACCGCGGGGCTCTCACCCCCTCCGAGTTACTTCTCCAGCCATGTCCTGGCGCGGGAAAGGTAACCGTAGACGTGCAACTGGGCATCAGCACCCCGAACCCACGGTTGGACAGCCCAGAAAGCGGTCGTGTGGTATATGAAGGCCCAGGGGGCCTCGTCAACCACTATCTGCGCCGCCTCCTTATACATAGCTTCTCGACGGGCCTCATCCGTGATGTGCCTCGCCTGGGTCGTCAACTCGTCCACCCGGGGGTTCTTGTAAAAGCACGGGTTGTTGATCCCCCAGTTAGCGGAATTGAACAGGCTGTACATGAACGTGTCGGGGTCGGCGTAGTCGGCGGTCCAGCCCCACCAGAACAGGCCAGCGTCTCCCCTGGACACGGCATCGTAGAATGCCCCTGTCTGCATGAGCCGTATCTGGACCTTGATGCCCACTTCCGCAAGCTGGCTTGCGATGAACTCGGCAAGGCGTTTCTCAGCGTCACGGGAAAGGGTCCAAAGCTCGCACTCCAGCCCCTTGCCGTAACCTGCCTCTGCCAAAAGTTGCTTTGCACGTGCCGGATCGTACCCTATGGCCTTGATCTGAGGATCGTACCCTAGCAGCCCTGGCGGTACAGGCCCCACGGCCGGTCGGGCCCGTCCCCCGGAGAACAGAACCTGTACCACCTTTTCGCGGTCAATCGCATGCGCTATTGCCGTACGTATCCGCACATCGTCAAAGGGCTTTTTCCTGACATTCATGGCCAGCCCGAACACGTCAGGGCGACTCTGTTTGAGGATCTGGTACTTCCCACTTGAGACCACATGCTGGAACACCGAATCTGGAATGGGGTACATCTCGTGGACCTGCCCAGCTTCGAACTGCATCGCCAAAGAGGCAGAATCGGGGATGATACGGTACACCAAGCTGTCCAAATAGGGCAGACCCCTCTCGAAATAGTCCGGGTTCTTGACCAGCCTGATGTACTCTCCCTCTTTCCACTCCTCGAACTTGAAGGGCCCGGTGCCAACCGGATGACGAGCGAAGTCATCCCCATATTGTTCCACTGCCTCGCGCGGCACCACGTAGCCGAAGTTCATGGCTAGAAAATACGGGAAGATGGCCAGGGGCTCCTTGAGAGTGATCTGCACAGTGCGGGGATCAACGACTCGGATGCCTGAGACTTCCTTGGCCTTCCCCTGGTTGAACTCCTGCGCCCCGACCACGTCCGCAAACGCAAACGCGCCGTCCGACTTGGTCTTGGGGTTCAGCACCCGCTCTATGCTGTACTTCACATCATCCGCAACGAGTTCGCGCCCGTTATGGAATTTGACCCCCTGACGCAGTTTGAATGTGTACGTCTTGCCGTCTGAACTAACCGACCAGTCCTCTGCAAGGTCACCCTCCAACTGCTTGCCGTCTGCCGTATAGCGGAGTAGCCCGTTGAAAATGTTCCTCATCGGCCCTTGGTTACCCCACGTCGCTGGGTCCAGCGACCAGGCATCTGCCAGCCCAATTACATACTCCCCGCCTGAGCGGGGGCCACCCGTTTGCGGGCTCGCGGGCTCAGGACCTTTTCCCGCACAAGAGGAAAGCAGTAACGCTCCCACCAGGATCGACATCAACAGCCAGCTTCGCCGTAGCATGGGTTCACCTCCTAGTCAGTCAGTACGACTCATTCGGTTGTCAAGCCTATTCCACCGTCTTCCCCCTGTTCCTGCCACCACCGGCATGACTCATACACCTGGATCTGGCCCCTCTTACCTCCCTTCGCCGTGTTCTCACGGCTGCAAATGCATCCGTAGTCTCTCCCGGGCTGCCAGTAGCGCGTCGCTCAGGCGGTTGCTTTCCATAAGGGCGGGACCCAGCAAAAG
>JBFMCJ010000514.1 GCA_040754675.1 Bacillota bacterium | reverse complement strand
TCAGCCCATTCCCGGGCCATTTCCAGAAGGGGCTACCCCTCCAGGGTTGGGCTCCGTCCGCCAGGCCAACCCTTCCCCTGCGCTCAGGACCGTCACATATTCACGGTGGCGGCAAGTGCGGGCCCAAGATGGCCGTTAGGGGCAACGACCTTGTCGAGAAGTTCCGGGAGACATCAACGACAGTCCCTTCCACGGGGAGGGCTACCTGCTCGTGTCAACCGAAAAGGGAACCACTGTGTTCATTGAAAAGGGGGCCAGGGCACGCCTGGAGCCAGTGTCCTGACCTTGATGGCGTAGGGGTTGCCCCGGGGGTCCCCTCCCCGACTGCTTGGGGGCTGTCATGAGGCCTTCTCCTCTCCATGGGGAGCCGGCTGGTCCGGGCCCGTCGCCGACGCCCTTCTCCGGCTCTCCCGCAGGCGGTAGCTCTCCCCGTTGAGCAGGAGGACGTGGCTGCGGTGGGTCAGGCGGTCGAGGAGAGCCACGGTCATGGTCTCGTCCCCGAAGACCTGGGTCCACTGGGCGAAGGGCAGGTTGGTGGTCAGGGCGGTGGCCCTGGTCTCGTAGCGGTCGGAGAAGAATTCGAAGAGGAGCTGGGCGGCCTCCCGGCTGAAGGGCACGTAGCCGAGTTCGTCGACCAAGACCAGATCGAAGGTCCCGTAGAACCGGAGGAGCTTCGGGACGCGGAGCTCGGCCCTGGCCAGGAGCAGCTCGTTCACCAGGGCCGCGGCGGTCACGAACCTCACCCGGAAGCCCTTCCGGATAGCCTCCATCCCAAGGCCGATGAGAAGGTGGGTCTTGCCCGTCCCAGGGTTCCCGACCAGGATGACGCACTCGTGAGCGGTCACGAAGCAACCGGTGGCCAGTTCGTCAACCTTGGCCTTGGGGAGGCTGGGGACGGCGGCGAAGTCGAAGCCGCCGAGTTCCTTGACCACGGGGAACCGGGCCGCCCGGAGGTTGCGCTGGTAGCGTCGGATCTCGCGGGACTCGAGCTCGGCCGCCAGGACTCCTTCCAGGAACCGCACGGAGTCCTCGCCGGCACCGATCTCCTGGGCCAGGGAACGGCAACGGGCCGCGGCTCCGGGCAGGCGCAGGGCGTGGAGCCAGGCGTCGATGCGGCCCCAGAGCCCCTCATCGTCAAACGCCTGGGCCACGCTCACCGGCAATCCCTCCCTACGGCCACTTCATCCAGCCAGGCGTAGGCACCGGCAGCCACCTCGGGCACCGGGGTCTCGGGCCAGCGGCCGAGATGCCGCTGGTCAAGATCCGTGGGCAACAGATTCTCGCCCGGCACGGCCATGGCCAGGATGGACCGGACGCTCTCGAGGTCGAAGGTCCGGTAGCGCGAGGCCGTCTCCAGCGCGGCGGCCAGGCGCCGCACTCCCACCGTCTCGGCCAGCCGCAGCACGGCCACGAGTTCACGGTAGGCGCCGGGGCGGGCGGCCAGGAAATGGTCCCGGTAGCGGGCGATAGCCGGCTCTCCGCGGGCGATCACGGCCGCGTGGGCCACGGCCCGCGGCTTGTGGGCCAGGACCGGGAGGTAGTGCTCAAGATGCATGGAGCAGCCGCCGGGCTCCTGCCTTGGGTGGATGGCCACCGTCCGTTCCCGGTCGGTGATCTCGATCCGGTCCCAGAAGGCCCGGAGCAGGAGGGACTTCCGCGCATAGGCCGGCGGAACGGAGTATACCGCCCGGTCGTAGGTCACCAGGAGGGTCTTGTCCACCCGGACGAACCGGTTCCGGCACGCCGGGAAGACCGAGGCCGGTAGGGTCGCGAGATGGGCCTGCTCCTCCTCCCAGAGGTCGGCCACAAGGCGTTCGCCCCTTCCCCGCCGGCGGGTCTGGCTGTCGGCCAGGCATTCCGCCAGGAGCTTCCGGTTGAGTTCGTCGAGGGACGCCGCCCGGGGGACCGGGCTGAAGAGGTTCCTCTGGGCCCACTTGACCAGGCTCTCGACCCCGCCCTTCTCGTTGCCGGCCCCCGGGTTGGCGAACACGGGCTCGAACCCGTAGTGGGCGGCCAGGGCCTTGAACTCCGGCGTCTGGACCCGCAGGCCGCCGCCCAGGATCTCGCGGACGATGGTGCTGTCGTTGTCGAACATGAGCTGACGGGGCACGCCACCGAGGAAGGCCAGGCCGCTGGCTATCCCGTCGAGCATGGCCTCGAGCTTCGCGTGAGGGTACACCTTCACGAAGGACACCCCGCTGGCCATCAGGCGCATGGCGAAGAAGGGCAGCGTCCGTTCCACGTCGTCGATCGACACCAGAGCGTGGCCGAAGTCCACCTCGGCCATCGACCCCATCGGGAACTCCAGGGGGACATAGGCCTGCCTGGCCCGCTCCTGCTTGCGGGAGCGCACGTAGCGGCGGACGGTCGCCTCGGAGACGTCGGCGTTGAAGATGGACGCGAGATCGCGGTACATCTTCCTGGCCGTCCGACGCTGCTTTCGGGGGCGAGTCTCGTCCTCGGCCAGCCACTGATCGATGACCGGTTTCCAGGGGTCCATCTTCGGAGAGGGCCTTTCCTTGGTGAGGCGCATCCGCGGTGCGGGGTCGACGATGTAGTCCTCAGCCGTGTACTTGTCGACCGTCTTCCGGCTGACTTTGAGCAGCGCGGCGATCCTGCGCTTTGAGAAGCCTCTGGCGTGGAGAGTTCGGATAGAATGGATCTCGGGCACGTCTTTCATCTCCTGCCTCCTGCTCAGGTTTGGTCGGTCAACCAAAGCCTAGCAGGTTTGGTGTGGGTGCGGCGTGCCCTCTTGCTCTAGCCCCCCGTTACTGCCGGGGTGGCTCCATTTTCGGTGATCACGTGGCCCCCTTCTGGATTAGCACAGACAGCAATGTCC
>JBFMCJ010000513.1 GCA_040754675.1 Bacillota bacterium | reverse complement strand
CAGCGGGCTGTTCCTGGACTACGTAGGTGATCCGCAGGCCCCACCGCGAACCATCCCCGAGGGAAGCCCTGATAGCGTCGCCCGTCTCCGGAGCGACTATCACACCCACGTCGGTCAGGCCGGCGTCAGCCACCTGGGCCATAACGAAGTGCAGGATGGGCTTGTTGGCCACCGGCACCAGCTGCTTGGGCATGGTGTAGGTGAGCGGTCGCAGCCTCGTGCCTTTTCCACCTGCCAGGACGAGTGCCTTCACTCCATCCCCCCTCCCCACCGGCGGGAGTACACCGCCTCGTAGTAATCGCGGTAGGCCCCGCTCCGCACCCGCCTCCACCAGCCCTCGTTGGCCACATACCAGTCGATCACCTCGGGCAGGGCCTCGGCCAGAGGACGGGTAGGAACCCACCCCAGTTCCCTCCTGATCCGGGAGGCATCAATCGCGTAGCGCCGGTCATGGCCCGGCCGGTCGGCGACGAATTGTATCAGAGATTCGCTCTTTCCAAGCAGCCGAAGTATCCGGCGGACCAGATCGATGTTCCGGACCTCCCAGCCCGCACCGATGTTGTACATCTCCCCCGGCCGACCCCGCTCGATCACGGCGGCGATGGCCCGGCAATGGTCTTCCACGTGCACCCAGTCCCGGATGTTCCGGCCATCCCCGTAGACCGGTATGGCGAGATCCTGGATGGCGTTCGTTATCACCAGGGGAATGAGTTTCTCCGGGAACTGATAGGGCCCGAAGTTGTTGCAGCAGCGCGTGATTATCACCGGCACGCGGTAAGTCTTCCACCACGCCCGGGCCAGCATATCGGCGGCAGCCTTGCTCGCCGCGTAGGGGCTGTTGGGCGCGAGCGGACTGACCTCGGTAAATGGGGGGTCATACTCCTCGAGCGACCCGTACACTTCGTCGGTGGAAACCTGGACGAAAAGACCGACGCCGTGACTTCGCGCTGCATCCAGCAGGACCTGGGTGCCCAGCACGTTGGTGCGCATGAAGGGGGCAGGATCGAGGATACTGCGGTCGACGTGCGACTCGGCGGCAAAATTGACCACCACATCGAACCCCTGCGAGAATACGACCTCGACCGCAACTGGATCGGCTATGTCCCCCCGTACGAACGAGTAGCGTGCCTCATCAATTCCTGCCAGGTTCTCCAGGTTGCCTGCATACGTGAGCTTGTCGAAGTTCACCACATGCCAGTCCGGGTACTCTCTGAGGCAGTACCGGATGAAGTTGGAACCTATGAAGCCCGCCCCGCCCGTCACCAGGACCCTCACGGCTGCTCGCCCCCGGCGGCGGCCCCGTCACGGCCTCCCGAGAGACAAGACCGCACGAACTCCGCCATGCTACCCGCCGCGTCGACCAGGCCCATCTGCGCCAGGCAGGCCTCGCGGTTGCTGGCGGCTGTGGCGTGCACGATCTCCTCTCGAAGGATGGAAACGCCCCGGGGGGCGTCGATGCCCAGGCGCACCTGGCCGTCGCGCACCTCCAGGACGGTTATGCGGATCGTGTCGCCGATAAGGATGCTCTGGTGGAGCTTACGGGCAAGGACCAGCACAGCAGTCGCCCTCCCTGGCTATCTGACCATCCCTGGCCGGACACTTCCCCTGCCTGCTGCAGTGACTCCCAAAGGAGATGGCGGAAGGAATAACGATCGTCGGACAGGACGACCTGCCTCCCCAGGCGTGCGGACACGTTGAGCGCCAGGGGCGCGCGCAGGTTCACCCACGCCTGGCGCGGGTCGCCCGGCACGGTGACGATGGCGTACAGCAGGGGCCGGTGCCCGGGGGAAAGTTTCAGGCAGGCAAGCTCTGCCTCCGGGAGAGCAGGATCATAGTCGCCTGCCACCAGCCCCGTGTCCATGATTACGAAAGCCACCTCGGGTTCGTTGAGGGACTGGAGCCACAGAAAGGGGCGGGCGTTTTCGTCGTCAATGAGGACGAACTCCCGCGACCGGGGGAACCCGGGCAGGGGCACGGGCCACCGCCACACCAGTTCGTCGGGGACTCTGAGGACGCCGAACCTGCGCGTCAGCACTCGCACGGCCATCACTCCACGCGCTGGGCTACCGTCGCCCCGGGGGCGGAAGCGCACCCGCGGGCCCAACCGATCCTCAATGTGTATCGACTCACTCGCCCCTTCTCTATAGGCCGCCCGCGCACCGCCACGTCCGGCGGGTCCAGCAGGCAAGGGGGACCCATGAGCACCCAGCGCGCCGGTGTGGAGCAGGCCTTCAGCGGAGGAAGTCCAGCAGGCTGGGCTGGATGATGCGGGCCCCCGCCTCCAGGGCAGCGCGGTAGGCGGCCTCCGTGCTCGTCAAGCGCACGATCACCTCAGCCATGTCAGCGTCTTCCGTCTCGGAAAGGAGCGAGGTAACCTCGTACACGCTGTCCTGCAAGCGCGAGCGCGTGGCTTCGATACGGTGGCCGTCGGCGCCCACCTGGGCCCTTTCCTGCAGGATGGCGTCGAGGGCGCTGTCCAGGCCGCCCAGCACGTCGGGCGGCACCGAACCACCCGTGCTAATGGCGGTGTCGAGCGCGTGGAAGAAGGTGGCGGTGGCCACCATAGCCTGCTGCAACGCTCCGCTGCCTGGCCTGTTGACCTGGATGGTGATACCGGGGCTGACCTCGCGCCACACGGGTTGCTCATCGCCGCCGTAGGACACCGTGGGCGGGTCCCCGGTCAGGGCGAAGGGCGGGGCGAGGGTTTTCTGACCGGCGAAAATATAGCGGTCGGCGTACTGCGTGTTGCCGATGGCCACCAGTTGCTCCAGCAGCCGGGAGACTTCGGCATGCACCGTCTGCAGGGTAGAGCGGGGCACGGTACCCAGGGTGGAAACCG
>JBFMCJ010000512.1 GCA_040754675.1 Bacillota bacterium | reverse complement strand
GAGGGCGGCGCTGCCAGGAGGGTAGCGGAGAGGGTGCGGGCAGGCGAGTGTGATCTCAGCATCCTTGACCGCATTTGCGAGCAGTATACTCAGGCCGTTGCCAGGAAAGGTCCTGGCAACACGGCGGCCAAGCGTTACCGCTCGCTAACGCGTCTAAATAAGCTGTTTCATGACAGCGTACTGGAGTTGAGCGGGTGTAGTAGGCTTCAAGATCTGATGCGCACGCAGTGGCCACTTTTTGATCGTCTGACCCTGAGGTTTGCCTTGCTGCCCGAGGCCGAACGGCTTGTGCAGGAACACAGGGGAATTGTGGAGGTGATGCGTGCGGGGATGGCAGAGGAGGCAGAGGCAAAGATGCGCGAGCACATTGTCCGTGCAGGGGAAGCGGTGGTGCGTTACTGGGGAGGTGAGAGTGGTGGAACTGGAGGAAAGGGTGTTGTCGCAACTCGATGAGGACTACACGGTGGATCTCCTCAAGCGGCTGATAAGGATTCCCAGCATCTTTCCGCCTCAGGGTAAGGACGCCATGCGAGAGATCGCGAGCCTCATCAAGTCCGAAATGGAACGTCACGACCTCTCCGTGCTGGAAGCCGGGGACGAGGGAGACACCTGGGTACGGCCCAACGTGGTCGGGACGCTTCCCGGTGAAGTCGGCACCCCTGTTCTTCTGCTGGATGCCCACACCGATGTGGTTCCCGTCTACGACAGGGGGAAGTGGACCCACGACCCGTTTGGGGCGGAGATTGTGGACGGCAAAGTATACGGTCGCGGTGCTGCGGACACCAAGGGTAGCCTGGCGGCGATGATGGCTGCGGTGTTCGCGGTGGCGCGGTCCGGACTGAAGTTGAAGGGAACGGTCCGTCTGGTAGCTTGGGCTGGTGATGAGTGGCATCCGCCCGAGTCACCGTACTTCAACGGCATGACTTATTTGGCCCGCAACGGACTGGTCAAGGGAGACATGGCCATATTTGGTGAGCCGTACGATTTGAAGATTACGTACACTTCGCGGGGCCGAGTTTGGGTCAAGTTCCTGGTTGGCGGCGAAGCCACTCACTCTGCGACCGGTAAGGGCATAAACGCCATTCGGAAGGCGGCGGCACTCATTGAGGACATTTACAGCGTGCCGCTCGGCGTGCACCCGGTGATGGGGAAGGACAGCATCAATGTGGGGACCATCCGCGGGGGAAACCAACCCAACATGGTGCCGGATTGGTGTGAATTCCATTTCGACATCAGGTTCGCCCCCCCTCTGTCGGTGGAAGAGGTGTACGAGCGTGTGGCAGCCAAGGTGCGTCGGCGGCAGGAGCAGGATCCCGAGTTCATCCTAAAGTCCATGAAAATCACGGAAAGGCGGGAGCCGCTGGAATTCCCGCCCGACTCCGATCTGTGCCAGGCGCTAAAGCGAGCGGGAAAGGCGATAGGGGTAGATTTGCAACTGGGAGGCGCGGTATCGTTCGGCGACGTGGCGGACTGGAAGGACCAGGTTGGCATCAAGGCCGCCTGCCTCTTTGGTCCTGGGGAAACCAAGCAGGCTCATGCGGTCGACGAACACATTCGCATCGCCGACCTGTTGACGGCGGCGAAAGTGTATGCACTCACCATTGCCTACCTGTGCGGCGGTCAGGGCTAGGTGGCCCGGCGCGCCATAAGCGGAGGGAGGGAGGAAGACGTGAGGAGCAGGGGTTTTTGGCGCATGACGTGGGTGCTCGCCCTAGGCCTCCTGCTTGTGCTGGGGTGCGCAGCGAAGCAGCCTGCTGCGCCGAGTAGTGCGGGGCCAAAGTACGGGGGTCGGCTGAAGGTAGCCATGGGGACCAGCATCCCCATATTCGACTCCGCGTATGCATCCGGCATGGCCAACCTGGGCATTATCGACCTCGTCAGTGAGACGCTGACAAAGATCAACTCGGATACCGGCGAGGTCATGCCCTACCTAGCCGAAAGTTGGACAGCGGAGGGTAATGTCTGGACGATCAAGCTTCGTAAGGGAGTGAAGTTCACTGACGGCACGCCCTTTGACGCGGCAGCGGTGAAGTTCAACATCGAGCGCATGCTGGATCCGGCCACCAAGGCCCTCACCCGGAGCACCTGGACGATGATCAAGTCGGTGGATGTGGTTGACCCGCACACGGTGAGAATCACCACGCACGAGCCCTTCGGACCGTTGATGGCCCAGTTGAGCTACGCGCCTATGGGGATGAACAGCCCCACCCAGGTCCAGAAGCTGGGTAATGAGAATTACCACACGGCTCCGGTAGGTACTGGGCCATTCAAGTATGTTGAACACATTAAGGGTGACCACACGCTACTCAGCAGGAATGACGAATATTGGGGAGGTAAGCCCTATCTCGACGAGGTATATGTGAAGCCCATCCCGGAGGCGGGGGCGAGGGTGATGGCCCTCGAGTCGGGGGAAGTGGATGTGGTGTTCAACGTCCCGCCCCGCGACGTGCCCAGGCTGGAGCAGAATCCCAAGATCAGGGTGATCCAGCCTCCGGCCCAGAGAACCATGCACGTGGGCATCAACGTCACCAGGGGTCCCCTGAAGGACAAGAGGGTGCGTCAGGCCCTCAACTATGCAGTGGACAAGCAAGCCATCGTGGACAACATCTTTCTGGGCAAGACGTACGTCTCGGACGCACCGGTGGCGAAGAACGTGTTCGGCTACCATTCCACGCGTGTATACAATTATGACCCCGAGAAGGCAAAGGCCTTGCTCAAGGAGGCTGGGTACCCGAACGGTTTCAGCGTTACGCTCACCTACTCGCCGGGGCGCTTCCTGATGACCGAGGAGGTCGTGCAAGCCATCCAGAACGACTTGGCCAAAGTGGGGGTCAAGGTCACCCTCCA
>JBFMCJ010000511.1 GCA_040754675.1 Bacillota bacterium | reverse complement strand
GTCTCCTTCTTCACCGGCAGTCTGACTCCGTTCCAGCTGGACTGGGTTGACCCCCGACCCCTCTTCCCGAGCCCGCCCACAGACCGCGCCATCCGCAAGCCCGTGCTGGCGGACGATCTGCAAAGCGGCCCACTGCCTCGGGTGGCCTGGTTCCAGGGCAGCAACGCCATCAAGCAGGCTCCGGCTTCCGCGGCCACTGCCCGGGCTCTGGCAGGCATCCGATTCAAGGTGGCCGTGGAGGTACGCCTTAGCGAAACCGCGTCCATGTGCGACCTCGTGCTCCCGGCGGCTTCATTCCTGGAGTTCGAGGATGTACGTGGGTCCTTTGGTACACCCTGGGTCGGTCACATGGCGCCGGTGGCCCCTCCCGCCGGCGACTCCCGCCCGGAGCCGGATATATACGCTTGCTTGGCTCGGCGCCTGGGCCTGGAGCACCATTATCTGGAAGGCGGCGGTCCTGAGGGCTGGCTTCGCCGAGCCCTGCTACCACTGGCCGGACGGGGAGTAACGCTCGAGGTGCTGCGTGAGCGCGGGGGTATAGTCGCCACGGGGGACAACGCCTACCCCGAACTCCCCTTCTCCGAAGGCAGGTTCGCTACCCCAGACGGCCGCTTCCGCTTCCTAGGCCACGAAGACTTTCAGCGCTACCTCCGCCTACGTGATGAGTGGCAGTCCGAAGGCTGCTATCCATTACAGCTCATTACACCCAAGGCTCCCGGGAGGATCAACTCCCACCCCGATACGGACGCTAGGGACGGCCCCTGCCCCCCGGTCGCCAGGGTACATCCCCAACACGTGCCCGCGAAGGCGGTGGAAGGCGAAACCGCGTTGCTCTTGACCCGGCTGGGGCAAATCCGTGTGCGCCTTCTAAGAGACCCAGCCATGAAGCCGGGAGTGGTGGTGGTGGAGCAAGGAGGGCGGGTCCCCGACGCCATCGGGATCAACGCCCTCATACCGGCCACCCTGTCCGAAGACGGTGAAGGGGCCTGCTACTATGAGGCGCGTTGCCGGCTGGAGGCTTCTCCCGACTGACCTCGTCAACCGGCCTGTGACACTGGGATCTGAGATGGACCCATGCACTCAGCACGAGTGCCCGTCTAGCTCGATAGCACCTGCCAGCCTGGGCCCTCGGGATCCACTCACGAGGCCTCCTTCACCTGGGCGAGGAACAACTCCAGCAGCTTTTCCAGACGGGCTTCAATGCCCTCCCACTCGATGAGATGCTCCCACCCACGCTGCATGCTCCTTCACCGAATGCTGGCTAATTAACTCTTCCAGGCCCCCGAGCATGCCTCACCCCGTACCTCATAATCAGGGCCATGATTCGCTCATCTACGCTCCGGAGTTCCGCCTCCAGGAAGGTCTTGAGGGCCTTGCGCTCAAGCTCAGGCTCCGGAATCCTCAGTTGCTCGGCAATGGCCGCAAACGACACACCCACGTCGCCCACCCCCCGCTCCGATTCTACCCGACGCCCACTCGCGGCACAACCGTAAGCCCCTTACGCCCTATGCAGGGCTGAGGCACATTACAGCCTGGCATTACGGCTTCGTATCTCGGCCACGAGTTCCCGCGCCGCCTGAGGCGTGTCCGCATCCGGACCCCCACCAGGGGAAACGGGGGCACCGCGCAGGCGGGAAGGGGCCCGCGGGCCAGAACCGGGAACAGCAGGCAGGAGTCGACCTGGCCCGCCCTCGCTCCGGTCTGCCCCGAGAGGGGCCCCACCCCTCACGGGACGCACGTCATCACCGCGGAGGAGCAGACACCGTACTTTCTCTCCCCGGGGCCAGCAAAGCCCGACGAGCATGTCCCCGATGTGACCGCTGGCACCCGTGACCACAACCACCGAACAAATCCCCCCGTGAGCTGACGCGCCACGCCCACGGGGTCGAGCACCATGACCGGCACCCCCACATCTCCCAACCCGACCAGCCCGGTACATTACCCCAGCCGTCACCGGGTCTCGCCCTAACTGTCGCCCAATCTCTGTTCTCCGTGGACTTGTGAGAATTGCCCACCATCTTGCCCGCGAAATCCCTCCCACCCAGCGATACCGCATCCCCGGCGGAACCCTGCGGTGAACCGCCAGCTTCATTCACCCGCCCATGCCTGCCGCGCTCCTGTCGGGGCATCGGCATGTGGCTCGCCCGTAGAATCCTCGCCGTCAACGTAGCGCTTCACCTGCCGGGCGAACTGTCCAAGTCGCCAGCCTCTGCGTGACAGCCTCGTAGATCGCCCGGTAGTGAAGAATCCGGTACACGTACACGATGGCGTTCCTCATACCGGCCATGCCGCGGATCTTCCGGGCAAAGCCGGGGTCAAGGAGTCCCCTGTCCCCGGCCAACTCGATCAGGCTCGCTCGGTCAAATTCGGTCAAGCTGACGGCTTTTGCCGCAGGAAGCGGCGACAGATATCGAGGACGGACAACTCCAGCGCGATGCGCAGGTAATGCACCACCAAGTTCCCTGGTGTCCACATCCGCCTCGAACTCTTCGTCCGATGCAAATCGCTTCCTGAGCGCCGCAAGGCGGGCCACTGCCTCATCCATCCGCGACAGGTAGGTCTCTACCCGATCTCGATTCAGTCGCCGCCCGGCCACCGACAACCCCTCCTCAATGCGGTCCTAGAGGAGCCCCCGCAGTTCCCGGCGGAAGCGAAGAATCGTCGTACGAAAAACGGTGTTCACGGCGAACTCGTCAACGGCATCGGGGTCAGCTACTTAGATGAAACCACCGTCAAGCAGCGCCTCCAGCTTGATGCGCGGGTTGACACGGTCGAGCACCGCCAGGTCAAGCTGCTCCTCGGGAATGCCCAGCGCACGGCTGAGTTGCTCCCTCAAGTCCAGATACCGGTG
>JBFMCJ010000510.1 GCA_040754675.1 Bacillota bacterium | reverse complement strand
TGCGGCCTGTTCGGGCGCTTTGCCGGCCGGCTCGGGTGGCGCTGGCGGCTGCGGCTCGGCGGGCTTCTGGCCGCCGGCGGCGGTCTCCTCCGCTGGCTGGCCGCCGGCCGACGGCGAGGCCTGGCTGTAAATCAGGTCGACGGATGACCCCTGATCCACCTCGCTCCCGGGCGCAGGGTTCTGGTCAATGACCGTGCCCGGGGGATAGCGCTGGTCGTACTCGGCCCAGGTGATACCCAGGCTCAGGCCCAGCGCCTGAAGCCGGCTGCGCACCTCGTCGAGCGGCAGCCCGATCAAGTCCGGAATCGTAACTTTCTGCACCGGCTGGTCGCCGCGGGCGACGACGAGGTTCACCGGGCGGCCCTTCTCGAGTTCGGATCCGGCCGCGGGCTCCTGCAGCACCACGGTGTTGGCCGGGAGCCGGGGGTCGTAGCGGGCAGAGACGCCTCCTAACACGAACCCGCTCTGGGTGATCACGAGCTGGGCTTCGCGCAGCGTCTTCCCGACCACGTCAGGAACCGCTCCGACCTGCGGCCCGAGGCTGATCGTGACCCAGATCTTACGGCCCTCCCGAACCCGCCGGCCCGCTTCGGGGTCCTGGCGGATGACGTAACCCTTCGCGACGTTCTCCGAGTAAACGCCCTGGTCGACGGCGTAAAGCAGGCCCTGCTTTGCAAGCGACGCCTTCGCCTCGGCCTCACTGAGCCCCACGATGTTGGGCACCAGGACCTCCTGGGGGAACAGGAGCCCCGCGACGCGTGCGCTGCCCCACCAGGCGAGCCCTACGAGGAACGCGGCAGCGAACGCCCACCGGATGAGCCGCTTCCCGCGGCGGGATGGATCGATCGTCGCCGTGGCTGGATGCGCCTCCTGTTCACCGTGACCCGCTTCCTCCGCCCGGGGCGCAGGGGCCCAGGGAACCACCCGAGTGGCCGCGCCGTCTGCCGCGCCGTACTCCGGCGCCGGCGGGGGTTCGGGCGCGGCGGGCCGTTTTCGCGGCGCGTTCGCCGGGGGCTGCACCAGGGTGACGGTGGGGAACTCCTCCGCCTCGGGCACGGCCCGGCGCAGTTCCTCGTAGAAGGCGTCCGCCGACGCCGGGCGGTGCTGGGAGCTCTTTGCCAGCGCGTGCAGGACGCATCGCTCGAGGCCCGGCGGGATATCGGCGCGCTGTGGCCGCAGCGGAGGAACCGGGTCGTTGATGTGCTTCACGGCAATGGCGATAGGCGAGTCGGCGGTGAACGGCACGGTGCCCGTCAGCATCTCGTACAGCACGATGCCCAGGGAGTAGATGTCGCTGGCGGCGCCGATGGACTGGCCGCGGGCCTGCTCGGGCGAGAAGTAGTGCACCGACCCCAGGACGGTTCCCGAGTCGGTCAGAGACGAGGCGCTGGCCGCCCGGGCGATGCCGAAGTCGGCCACCTTGACCAGGCCCTCTGCGGTGATCAGGATGTTGTGGGGCTTGATGTCCCGGTGGATGAGCCCGTGCCGGTGCGCGTGGGCCAGCGCCTTGGCCACCGAGAGCGCCACGGCCACCGCTGCCTCGGGCGAGAGCCTCCCCTGCTGCTGGAGCACCTGCTTGAGGCTCTTGCCGTCCACGAACTCCATCACGATGTAGTGGGCGCCGTTGTCCTGCCCGACGTCGAACACCTGCACGACGTTGGGATGGGAAAGGCTCGCTGCCGCCTGGGCCTCCCGGCGGAAGCGCTCCACGAACTCCCGGTCCGCGGTGAACTGATCCCGGAGCATCTTGACGGCAACCGGGCGGCCTAAAAGCTCGTCCACCGCTCGGTAGACCACGGCCATGCCGCCCTCGCCGACCTTGTCCATCAGGCGATAGCGGCCGGCAGCAAGCTGCGCTGGTGTGCTCACGACCTGTTCACGCTCCCCGGGGAGCCTCCTGCTCCAGGTCCCCGTCCTCGATGAAGGCCACCACGGCGGTCACATTGTCGGCGGCCTGCTTGCCCGTCGCCTGACGCACCAGGGCCTCGGCCGCCTCGATGGGAGAGGAGGCACTCGCGACGACCCGGACGATCTCGTCACCCTCAAGGGCTGCCGTCAGCCCGTCGGTGCAGAGCACCAGGCGATCCCCGGCCTGCAGCGGCACCTCCACCACGTCCACCTCGGGGGGTTCGGCCCCGCCCAGGGCCCGGGTCAGCACGTGCCGGTGCGGGTGCCGGCGCGCCTCCTGTTCCGTGAGGCTCCCGTTTCGCATGAGCTCGGCCGCCACAGAGTGGTCCTGGGTGAGTTGCCGCAGGTGGCCCTGGCGGATCAGGTACGCCCGGCTGTCCCCGACGTGCCCGATCACCGCGCGCCCGTGCAACAGCCACGCCGCCGTCAGCGTCGTGCCCATCTCCCGCCACCGGTCGTTGCGCCCGGCCACCTCGGCAATGGACCGGTGGGCGTGGTGGAACGCAAGCCGCACGGCCGCCGCCGCGTCCGCCGCTTGGGGCAACGCGCCCGCAATGGCGCCGAGCGCAAGGCGCGCCGCGACGTCCCCCCCTGCGTACCCTCCCATCCCGTCGGCCACCGCCACCAGGTCGGGCCGGGCCAGGCAGGCGTCCTCGTTGCGGCTGCGCACCGCGCCCCGGTCACTTACGGCTGCTGCCCGGACCTGCGGTCACCCCGCCTCTTTGGGCCGCGCGCCAGGCGGCGCCGAGCTGTCCGCAGGCGGCGTGAATGGATCGCCCCCTGGGCATCCGCACCGTGACCGCCACGCCGCGGCCTTCCACGATTCCGGCGAAACGCTTCACCGCCGCGTCCGGCGACGGCTCGAATGGAAGACCGGGTACCGGATTGTACGGGATGAGGTTGACGTGACACAGAAGCCCGCCGACCCGGTCGGCCAGCTCCCTGGC
>JBFMCJ010000509.1 GCA_040754675.1 Bacillota bacterium | reverse complement strand
GCGGCGCCGGAAAGCAGGACCCGGTCGAACCCTCCCATTTCCGACCGGCAGGAGACCGCCGCCGCGGCCAGCGCGGGCGCGGGGTCCTCCCCGAAGAAGAACTCCTCCCGCGAAAGCCACACCGGCCGCCCGCCCCGGACCAGCACAGCCACCACCTGGCCGGAAAGGGAGGCGTGCAGCACGAACCCCTCCCTCACTGCGGCGCACAGCGCCGGGGTCAGCCCCAGGCACCCCGCGGGCCTTAACCCGAGCGAGGCGCCCAGCGCCTCCAGCGACGAGACCACGTCCGCACGCACGGCGGAAACGTAGACCCTGAGCTCCTCCGACGACCGGTGGACGGGGCGCCACCTCGACACCACCGGAGGCGCGTCCGGCCCCAGCCACTCCCCCAGCAGCCGCTCCACTGCCGGCGCGTGGTCCTGCCGGACGAGAGGAGGGAACACTGCCACCTGCTCGGCCACGGCCTCCAGGGGCAGCACCCACCAGATCCGCCGCGGCTTGACCCCGCGCAGCGCCACCTGCCGCAGCAGGGCGCGCAGGGTGTCCCGCACGAGTTCGCTGTCTTCCACCAGGCCTCCGCGAACGGCGCCGGGATCGAGCGGCTCCTCGAAGTGTACGCCGCTGCTCCGCAGGACGAGCAGGCGGGCAAGCGGCGGGCCCAACTGCACCACCACGTCAGCCACTGAGCACCCTCACCACCTCCCTGACGGTCGTCTCCCCCCGCAGCGCCTTGGCCAGAGCGGCGCGGACAAGGGGCTGCATGCCCCCGGACAGCGCGGCACGGTGGACGGCCTCGCGGCCCCCGCCATGGGCCACGAGCGAGCGCACCTCCTCCGTGACCCGGAGGACCTCGTACACCCCGGTGCGCCCCCGGTAGCCCGTGCCTGCGCAGGCCGCACAACCCGTCCCCACCCGCGCCCGCGCGGGCGCCTCCAGGCCGGCGGCACGCACGAACTCGGCCTCCGGGCCGGAGACCTCGCGCTCTTCGGAGCAGTCCGCGCAGATCCGGCGCACCAGGCGCTGGGCCACCACCCCCGTGACGGCCGCGGCCACGAAGTATGGCTCCACGCCCATGTCCACCAGGCGCAAAAGCCCGCTCACCGCGTCCATGGCGTGCAGCGAGGACAGCACCAGGTGTCCCGTGAGGGCCGCCTGCACGGCAATCCGGGCCGTCTCCGCGTCCCGCACCTCGCCCACGACGATCACGTCAGGGTCCTGGCGCAAAAACGCGCGCAGCCCGGCGGCGAAGGTCAGGCCCGCCTTGGGGTTCACCTGGACCTGCACCACCCGCGGGAACTGGTACTCCACGGGGTCCTCCAGCGTCATCACGTTCAGGCCCCGCAGGTCGAGCTCCCCCAGCGTGCTGTAAAGCGTGGTGGTCTTCCCGGACCCGGTGGGGCCCACCACCAGCACCATGCCGTGGGCACGGCCTACGACCTCCCGGTAAGCGGTGAGGGCCCCGGGCTCGAAGCCCAGGGCCCCCAGGTCGAACGAAACCCGGCCGCGGTCGAGGACGCGCATCACCACCTTCTCCCCCCGCACGGACGGGATGGTGGACACGCGCACGTCCACGCGCCGGCCCGGCCCCTCGAACACCAGCTGGCCGTCCTGGGGCAGCAGGTGCTCCACCACGTTCATCCCCGCAAGCACCTTCACGCGGCTCACCACCGCCGGGTAGTGCTCCGGGGGAATGGTGCCCGCGTCGTGCAGCAGCCCGTCGATCCGGTAGCGCACCAGCACCTCGCCCTCCTGGGGGTCGAGGTGGACGTCGGACGCCCGCGCCTTGAGCGCGCCCTGCAGAAAAGCGTCCACGGCGCGGGCTGCCCAGGTGTCGTCAGCCCCCGGCGCTTCCTCGGGCACCGCCACCACCCGGCTGTAATACGTGGCGATGGCCCGGTCGAGCTCCGCCTCCGGCGCCACGCGAAACCTCACCGGGCGGCGCACGCGCAGCGCCAGGAGGTTCGACAGCTGCTGCGACGGGGCGCTGGCCGCCACCTCCAGGTAGCCGTCCCGCACCCTCAGGGGGAGCACGCGGTACCTGCGCGCCACCTGCTCGGGAACCAGCTCCAGCACTTCCTCAGACGGCCGCTCGCGCCGCAGATCCGCGGGCTGGTACCCTTCCTTCAGGTAGTCGCCGTACCGCCCGTCCGCGGCGGAACCCAGCACACCGCCCGCGCGCGCGTCTTCCTGCCGGTCTATCTCCGCTACCCGCTTCCAGTCCAGATCCTCCACGCTATCCACCCCCCAGCTTGCCCAGCATGGTGTAGATGGGCGTGATGATCGCAAGGGCAAGGAACCCCACCACCCCGGCCACCGCGAACACCATCACGGGCTCCAGCATGGCCACCGCCGCCTTCACCGCGCGGTCGGACTCCTCCTCGTAGTACGAGGCAAGCTCCTTGAGCACCACCGGCACCGTCCCGGTTTCCTCCCCCAGCCGCACCACCTCCGGGACCAGCGAGGGGAACACCCCCGCCTGCCCCAGCGACGCTGCCAAACCCGCGCCGGACACCGCCCGCGGGATGGCCGCCGCCACCCGCCGCTCCAGCGCGGCGGAACCCAGGGCACGGGCCGAAAGCTCCAGCGCCTGCCCAAGCGGCAGGCCCACGTCCAGGCCCTCGGCCAGCACCCTCAGGAACCGGCTCAGGGCCGCCGCCTTCACCACCTGGCCCAGCCCCGGCACGCCCAGCAGGACGCGGGACCAGGCCGCTCTTACCCCCGGGAGCCTGGCGGCTACAGCGCCCAGGAGGCCCAGCGCGGCCGCGGCGCCGAGGAGCGCGAAGAAGCGCTCCCCGAGAAACCGCGAGACGGCCACCAGGATACGCGTGGGCAGCGGCAGGGCTATCTGGAGCTCCAGGAAC
>JBFMCJ010000508.1 GCA_040754675.1 Bacillota bacterium | reverse complement strand
GAAGACGGGCATCACGACCACCGCCATCTTCCACACCCTCCCCCTTGTTCAGATCCAGGTGTTGCTGATCCCAACCGAACCGATCCCACGCCACGCGGGCGGCCAGCAGCACCGCTGCAGCCGCGAGCACCAAGGCGGGCACGACCGTAATGCGCTTCTGCGGTGAAAGCAAGAGCCCCAGCGCACCCAGCTCGGCGCTGGCCGCATACAGCGCCAGAACCACCTGGCTCGGGACGTGCCAGCGTGCCAGGAGCCGGTGGTGGACATGCCCGTTGTCGGCACGGCCCACCGGCTTTCCCGTGAGGCTGCGCCGCAGGATGGCCCACGCCGTATCGGCCAGGGGAACGCCCAGGCTCATCACCGGCACCAGCAGGGCCATGACGGCCGGCCCCTTGGCCGTTCCCAGGGCGCTGGCTGCAGCAAATGCAAAGCCCAGGGCCAGCGCGCCACCGTCGCCCATGAAGATGCGCGCCGGGGAGAAGTTGTACCGCAAAAAGGCGACGCATCCTGCTGCCAGCACCGAAAGCAAAGCGGCCGCCTCCGAAAGCCCGGTGGCTTCCGCCGCCACGATGGTGGGAACGGCCGCGATAGCCACCACTCCGGCCGCCAGCCCGTCCAGGCCGTCCAGCAAATTGACGGCGTTGCTGACCCCCACGAGCCACAGGATGGTCACCGGGACGGCCCACTGCCCCAGGTGGGCAATCGGGCCGGCATGGCCGAGAAAGGAGGGAATGGAGACGAACTCGATCCGCAGGCCTGATCCCACGGCCACGGCCGCGGCCGCCAGTTGACCCGCCAGCTTGGCACGGGGCGACAGGCCCCGGATGTCGTCGTAGAGCCCCACCAACCAAACCACAGCGGTGCCGCCCAGCACCCTGACCAGCGTCTCGGCCGGGGTTCCGGTTGCCCAAAGCACGGCACTACCGGCCACCCAACCCGCCATGAGCGCAATGCCGCCGAGGCGCGGCACCGCCCGCGCATGAAGGTGCCGCCCTCCCGGCCTGTCCACCAGCCCCCTGTGCACGGCCCGGCGTTCCACGAGAGGCGTGGTTGCGAGCACCACAAAAAAGGCTGCCAGGGCGGCAGCCACGGCATTTCCAAGATGCCCCATCGACAACCCCCGTTACCCCGCCGCTACCAGAGCCGCCGGCAGGGCCGCCCCCGAGAAAAGCGCTGAAGGCCCGGTTTCTCGCCCGTCACCCGCCCCGTCTACCGTGTCCCGTAGAGCCGGTCGCCGGCGTCTCCCAGCCCGGGCAGGATATACCCGTGGCTGTCGAGGCGCTCGTCTACCGCCGCCAGGAACACGTCCACGTCGGGATGATGCTCTTCCAGCAGGCGCAGGCCCTCCGGTGCAGCGATCAGCGCCATGACCTTTATGCTGTGGCCGCCCCGGTTCTTGACATAGCGGATCGCCTCCACCACGGAACCCCCCGTGGCAAGCATCGGGTCGCAGACGATGACGTCCCGCTCGGCGATGTCCGTCGGCAGCTTGCAGTAGTACTCCACCGGGCGCAGCGTCTCGGGATCGCGGTAGATCCCGACGTGGCCCACCTTGGCCGCGGGAATCAGCCGCAGGATCCCGCCCACCATCCCGAGGCCGGCCCGCAGGATGGGCACCACCGCTACCTTCTTTCCTGTCAGGGCGCTGCCGGTGGTCACCTTGAGCGGCGTCTTCACCTGAACCCGCTCCGTGGGAAAGTCACGCGTCGCCTCGTACGTGATCAACATGGATATTTCTTCGAGAAGCTCGCGGAACTCTTTGGGGCCGGTCTGCTCGTCGCGCATCAACGTGAGCTTGTGCTGCACCAGCGGGTGGTCGATCACGTGCACTTTTCCCATGGCGAACTGGGACGCACCCCCTTTTTCCTCCAATCCGCTCAGCACGCCGACTCTGCCTGCCTGATCTTCTCCACCCGGCGCGCATGGCGCCCTCCCTCGAACCGGCCCTCCATGAAAGCTTTCACGACCTCCGCCGCCACGCCCGGCCCGAGCACCCGGCCCCCCATGGCCAGGACGTTTGCGTCGTTGTGGGCCCTGGCCATCCGGGCCGAGTAGGGGTCGTGGCAGAGCGCCGCCCGAACGCCCCTCACTTTATTGGCCGTAATGCTCATTCCAATTCCCGTACCACACATCAGCACGCCGAAGGCCACCTCGCCGGCGGCCACGGCGCGCGCCACCTGGACGGCCACGTCAGGGTAGTCCACCGTCTCCTCGCCCTGCGGGCCGTACTCCCTCACCTCAAGCCCGCCCTGCCTGAGGCTCTCCACCACGGCGTCGCGCAGCGCCCGCCCGGCGTGGTCCCAGCCCACCGCGGCCCGGCGAACGGCCTCTCCGGCCAACGGGCCCTCCCCAGCCGCGGCAGCGGCCGGCACCGCCGCTCGCTCCTGCGCCGCGGCCCGTTGCGTTTCAAAACGGGCGGCGGCCTCTCTCGTCAGCGCGTCGAGCTCGCGCACGGTCGCCCGGTAGCGCTCCAGATCCTGGCCGAAGGGATCGTCCACGTCGCCCTGGCTCCCCGCATACTCGGCCAGCGTAAACACCCGCCCGGCCGCGCCCGGCACCATCTCCAGCACCTGGCGCTTATGTTGTTCGCTCATGGTGAGCACGAGCCCCGCGCCGGCGACCATCTCGGGGGTGAGGCGCCGCGACCGGTGCGCCTCCAGGTCGAGCCCCCATTCCCGAGCCACGTCCCGGGCCTGCCGGCTGGCGGGTTCTCCGTCCACAGCGGCCAGACCTGCCGAACTGACCTCGACGGAACTCACCCCCCGGCCCCGCAGCGCCCGCCGGAACAGAGCAGCCGCCAGCGGGCTGCGGCACGTGTTGCCGGAGCAGACGAACAGCACGTCCGACGACCAGGTCATGTTGCACATGGTGCCCCCATTTCGCCCGG
>JBFMCJ010000507.1 GCA_040754675.1 Bacillota bacterium | reverse complement strand
CGCCCGCCAGACCGCTACGGGGGCGGCGCTGCGCAGCCGGCTGGCCTGGGCGGCGCCGTGGGGGGCCAGGGTATAGCAGGGAACAGGCGGGGTCACCAAAAGGCCCCCACCGGGACTTGACACATACGCTTCTCAAGTGGCCGTTGACAGCCTGCATAAAGGGTGGTAGTTGGTCCTCTGCCGGCGACCAACTGCCAGCAGCATATCGGGGCAGACGGCATATTGGGCGAAAGCAGCTTCATAGTGTCCTGCAAGGGGGTGGGTCACTGGTCGTAGGTGGCAGAGACCACCGGTGTAAGCACCGGAAGGTGGCGCCACCGCATCCGGCAGGGCCGGCCCGGGCGGGACACGGCGCGGGACCGGCTTTTGCGGGATGTGGGGCACGTGACTCCGGAGCTGCTCCAGGTCTACCCTCCTCCGCTGGTCGGTGAGGATCGGTTCGGTACCCAGGACGCCCACCCGGCGGCGGATCGGCGCTGCCCGAAATGGAGTCCGGTGCCCGGTTGGCTTGGCCGGACGAGGGGCACTTATGGGTTTGCTGGGGAATGGCGCGTGGGAGCAGCTGGTCGAGGCTTTGGTGGAGGGTATCCGCATCGATACGGTCCACGAGGAGGGCCGCAAGACGGCCAAGGTGACCATCCGCTACCGTGTCCACTGGGAAATCCCTCCTTGGAGCCAACGTTAATACCGGGATATGAACGCTGTCAATACGCGACCTTAACGTTGTCAAGATCAGGCACCCCCGCCACGCAAAGCACGTGTCGCAGGAGCCCACGGAACCCGGTTGTCAGCGCCACGTTGGGAGCATCAGCAGGAGACGGAGCGCGGTGCTGTTGACTGGCACAGTTGGTTCCTTTATCATGAGGTCGGGCGCCGGAAGGCGTACAGACGAGGCGGCGTAGCCAAGGGGCTAAGGCGGAGGTCTGCAAAACCTCTATTCGCCGGTTCGAGTCCGGCCGCCGCCTCCAATCACGACGAAGGTTTGCGTTCTCAGTAGCTGACGGGCATGCCGGTTGCTGTTGAGAGCGCCAGTCACGTGGGCAAAGCCAGTAACGAAACCCCCGTTTGGGGGCTTCGTCGTTTAGGGGCCCGGGACTGAGCCGGGTCGCCACGGCATGCCTCGAGTCGCTCAAATGGACGCGCGGAAGCTTCAGGACAAGGATCTGACGGGCGAGCATCTTCGCGTCTACCCGCCACGCTCCGACGAAGTTGAGGCAATCGAGGGCGAGGCGAGTGACGCCGACCTCTGGTGGACGCCACAGCATGGGATTGTCCGTACGCCCCCCGGCTGGGCCTTTTTACCCCGTGGCGATGCCTTCGTTACCCGCAAGGTGAAGGAGGCCGGGCTTTATTGGGAAGTGGTGCGATCCCGGCCAAAGCGGCGGTACACAGAGCGCCTGGGGCTGCTCGCGCCACAATCGCACATTGCCGAAGCCGAACGGCAGGCCCAGCAAACCGAAGCCGCTCGGCAGCGCCGGCGGGCTGCTTCTGCTCGAGCCCGCGAGAGCGCCGAGCAGCGCTACCGCCAAGAGCTTGAGCGGGCCATCATCCAGTTCCTGTCCTTCGACGCGGCCCACGCAGACCTCGCGCAGCAAATAGCGCGGAAGGCAGCCATCCATGCCGCCGAAGTGGGAAGTGGCCGGGTCGGGCGCACCCGGAAGCTGTCCTTGCAAGACAAGGCTGAGTTGGCAGCCCGGGCCTACATCCGGCACGCCTACACCTCGTATGAGCGAAAACTTGACAGGCTCCCTTACGCTGACTCGGAGCTCTACCGTTACGTTAAAGCGGAAGCTCAGGCCGAGGTCGACGCCTTCATCGAACGGCACCGGCGCCCGCCTCGTCGCTTAAAGGCGAAACGATGAGCGGCCTGGGCTTGCTCGTGGACTCATGGACCTCTTGCGCAGCGATCAGGACGCCCCGAAATCCGACGCCCTGCGGGGTGGAGGCCAGGATGCGGCTGACCGGGTCTTTGAGCTTACCGGGCAGCCGGCAGGTGGGGACGACCGGGCTCACCGCTCCGGGCGCATCGCTGGCGGAGGCGAGCCGGCCGTGGTCAGCTCCGGTGTCGTCGAGGAAGCGAGCCCGGTTTTGCTAGGTAGCGACGTCAGCCCCGGCGCACAGCACCTGGGCTATGGACGCCGGGCCTCCTTGCGGCGGAAGGTGGCCACGGTTTGGGGTCACCGGTCGCCCGAGCATCCAGCCGCAGCCTTGCGGCATCAACCTTTCCCCCGGGCCGAGGAGCGGAGCGCAACCCCGCTCGTTCGGTGCGGTACCCGCACCCGCTCCTCGGTCGAATGGCGCTCTTCGCCAGACCGGCGTGTCGTTGCATCACCCGCAGCCGGCCGCTGGCACCGGCCCGATCACTTTCACGACCCTTCGGCCCCGATACTCACCCCGGTTTTTGCCTCACCTTCACCTTCACCGTCACCCTCACCCTTGACCGGGAGTTGGACGGATCCTCCAGCCGAGAGGTCCGCATCAGACCCGGCAGAGATGGAGCCGGGGCCCGCCTGCAGTTCGGCAGAGGCACCGGCCTGTGCTCGGGCTTCTGCGCTGCCGCTCACCTGGCCGTCGGTTCGGGCACCTTGACGCTCACCTGAGTCCGCATAACCGCTGGCGCGGGCACGGGCCCCGGCCGAACTGTTGAGGCCAAGCCGGGCCTCCACCAGCCGGGCGATTCCTCCGTCGACTTCGCCCAGCACCCGCAGCGCGTGTTCAGCCTTCACCACCACGGTGCCAGCGGCACCCGCCCGTTGACGCGAGCCTCCGTTCCCTCCGGCCCGCTGGCTGGCTTCTGCCTCCTCCCGCAGGCGCAGGGCCAGGCGGTGCTGTTCCTCCAGCCGCATCCGGGTGAGCACGGAAAGAAGCGCCCTGAGGTACACCTCGCTATCG
>JBFMCJ010000506.1 GCA_040754675.1 Bacillota bacterium | reverse complement strand
CCCAGGCCACCAGTTGGCGGGCCAGGCGGTGCAGCTTCTCCCGGTCGAGCTGGTCTTCCCGGCCCAGGCTGGCGATGACGCGCTGGCGGGTGCGCCCGCCTTCGCGGTACGCCTCCACCAGTTGGACTGGAGTTTTACACTTGCGGCCCTTTTTCGGGTGCCCCAATGCGCTCAAAGCCCGTCATGACGCGCAGCCCCTCCGGATAAACGCCGCGAGTGTAATGCTACGTCTGAGCCTTGATTGGGCGAACAGGTATTGACACGAGCGGCGTGGATGGCCTAGCATGGAAGTGTCATGTTTGTCCGGAACAACCAGCAGCGCAACAAGGACGGGTCGGTGCGCCAGTACCTGCAGGTCATCGAGGCCATCCGGGTGGATGGCAAGCCTCGCCAGCGGGTCATCGCCACCATCGGCCGCTGGGACCGGCCCGAGGGCCGGGCCCGGGTCGATGCCATCCTGGAGGCCCTCAGCCAGTTCGCTGATAAGCTCACCGTGCTCAACGTCCAGAAGGACCTGAAGGGCGAAGGCGGGCTGACCTGGGGGCCGGTGCTGGTCTTCCGGCGGCTGTGGGAGGAGCTGGGCTTGGCCCGGCTTCGGGAGTGGCTTTGGGAGGAGACGAAGGTCGAGTTCGACCTGCCTGAGGCTGTCTTGGCCATGGTGCTCAACCGGCTCATGGACCCCGCTTCCCGTAAGAGCCTGGTGGACGAGTGGCTGCCCACTGTCTGGGAGCCCCGATTCGACCGCCTCAAGCTCCACCACTTCTACCGGGCGCTCACCTATGTCTACCGCTTTGCCCACCGGGTGGAGGACTTTCTGTTCGCTCGGTTTACGGACCTCTTCAACCAGGACCTCGAGCTGGTGCTGTGGGATACGACTACGGTGCGCTTCGAAGGCCGGGGCCCGGAGAAGCTGGCCCAGTTCGGCAACGCCAAGGACAAGCGCACCGACCGCCGGCAGATGGTCGTAGGAGTGCTGCTGACCCGGGATGGGTGGCCTTTAGCCCATGCGGTCTACCCCGGCCACCTCAACGACGTGACGGCAACGCTTTCCATCATCGGGCAGCTGAAGCACCGGTTTGCCTTCCAGAAGGTCATTTTCGTGGCCGATCGAGGTGCGGTCGGGAGGCGGACCCTGGAGGCGCTGGAGAAGGCGGGCTTTGAGTACATCGTGGGGATGCGCATGCGGCGGGTCCGGGTGGTGTGGGACGAGGTCGTCGGCTGCCCCGGGCGCTATCGAGTGGTGAGCCCGACGCTGAGGGTCAAAGAGGTGCTCCGTCAGGGCCGCCGCTACATCCTCACGTATAACCCTGAGGCGGCCGAGCACGACCGGCAGGTCCGCGAAGAAGTGGTGGCTCGCCTGCGCCAGGCGCTGAAGGAGGGGAGCCCGGGCGATCTCATCCGCCACAGCCGCTACCGGCGCTACCTGAAGGTCCACCGGGACGCCATCGAGCTCAGCGAAGCGGCCATTGAGGCGGATGCCCGCTACGACGGGAAGTTCGTGGTGCTGACCAACACCCAGCGCGATGCGGCCGAGGTGGCCCAGTCGTATAAGACGTTGTGGCGGGTGGAGCGGGCCTTCCGGGACCTGAAAAGCTCCTTGGAGATCCGGCCGGTCTACGTGTGGACCGACGAGCACGTGCGGGGTCACGTGGCCGTGTGCTTCCTGGCCTTCGTCCTGGAGTCGTACCTGCGCCACAAGCTGGGGGATGCGGTCTCCTACCGCCAGGCGCTGGCGGACCTGGAGAAGCTGAAGGCGGTGCCGCTGCAGATCAAGGAGAAGCGCTACCTGCTGCGAACGGAGCTGGAGGGCACCGCCCCGGCCGTCTTCCGGACCCTGGGCATCCGGCCGCCTAACCGCGTTGAAGAGCTGCCGCCCACCCAGGTCGTGTAGTGGTACGTCCCTCGCGCGCCTTCCGCAAACCTTGTCGTTACGGGCAAATCGCAAACTGAGGTGTCAAACTCCAGTTGGACGTAGCGATGCCGACCGCTTCGGGTGCGCTTGAGCTCACTTTCCGCACCCCCGACGGAGGGGTAAAAAGGTTTTCATTCACCGGCCGGATAGAGCCTCCTGCTGGCTGGTATGATTTTCCACGGATAGAGCCCCGGACCGGAGCAGGGACCTCCCAGGTTTTGACATACTTTCCCTCCCAGAAAGCGGGCGGGGGGAAGGGCCATGGCCATCGAGGACCTGCGGGCCATCATGCCGGGCGCTTCGGCGCTCATCAAGGCGATCTGCGACGAGTTGGGGGTGGCGCCAGTCATCGACGAGCGGGTCCGCTGGGACGAGCAGCAGTGCAAGCTCTCGCCGGGGACGCGCATCGTCGCCATGATCGTCAATGCGCTGGTGCACCGCACCCCGCTCTACCAGGTCGAGGAGTTCTACGCAGGGCAGGATGTGACGCGGTTGTTTGGCCCCAGCGTCTCGGCGCAGGACTTCAACGACGACGCCCTGGCAAGAGCGCTGGACGCCCTGGCGGAGGCGGAGCCCCGGACGCTTTTTACTCAACTGGCCCTCCAGGCGGTCCTGCGGGATCGCATCCCGGTGAAGACCCTGCACGCCGATACCACGTCCCGGTCGGTCTACGGCGCCTACGAGAGCTACCCCACCCAGCCGCTGCACATCACCTACGGCAACAGCAAAGAGCATCGACCCGATCTCAAGCAGTTCCTCTTCGGCCTGGTGACCAACGCGGAGGGCTTTCCCGTGGCCGCCACCGTCCACGACGGCAACCTCGCCGACAAGACGTGGAACGAGCAGGTGCAGAGTACGAGGCAAATCGACCACCGAATACGATCCATGCCGACCACCCCGTACGATCCATGTCGACCACCGGTTACGAAGGATGCCGACCACCGATTCCGAGGGAAGCCGACCGCCGCGTACGATCCATGCCGACC
>JBFMCJ010000505.1 GCA_040754675.1 Bacillota bacterium | reverse complement strand
GAGGAAGATCACCACCTGAAACCCTACAAACTGCCACACGATGGCGGCCGCAATCGATAGCAGGGCCTCGCCTGGATCGCGCAGGAAGCCCTGCATGGGAAGCCCCAGTCGCAGCATCGCCTCGTTGAACACCCCAGTCGACGGCGCATACATCCATCGCCACACCCAGGCGACGGCCACGGCGGACGTCACGTAGGGAACGAAGTAGATCATCCGATACAGCCCTGCAAAGAGGGTGATCCGGTGGATTAGCAGGGCGATGGTCAGGCCGATGAGGAGAGTTGCCGGCACCCCTACGAGGACGTACAGCCCGGTGTTGGCCAGGGCCTTCCAGAAAACGGGATCCTGCCACATCCGAACGAAGTTCTGGAAGCCCACGAAGGGCCTGTCGGGGGAAAGGATGCTCCACTGCCGCACGCTGACGTTGAACGCAAAGAGCGCAGGGTAGAAGCGAATCCAGACGAAGAACGCCAGCGGTACAGCGAGAAAGGTATACGCCCACAGCGCCTGGCGCTGGCCGATCGTGAGCCGCAGACGAAGCGCTCCGCCCGCCCAATGGCTCGCGGTCTCGGCCCTGCGGGCCGAACTCGCCGGCTTACCGCCGGCCGTTTCCACTCTTCTTCCCATGAGCGAACACCCCTCGAAGGTGGGGCCGGGAAGGTAAGCCCGCAATTCCGGCCCCCTTTCCCGGCCCTGCGAGGCCAGGCCTACCGTCCCTCGAAGTAGCGGTCGAGGGTTCGCTGGACCCTGGCCGCCGCCCGTTTCAGCGCCTCGGCGGGATCAACGCCCCGAAGGATGACCTCATCCACGGCGTCGACAAGCGCTGCGCGGTCCTCCTGCTCGTCTGCAAAGAAGGTAGCGTGAGCGTAGTTGAGGCCCGCGATGAACGGCCCGTAAATGGGATCCCTCAGGTATTGTGGATCGCTGATTAGCCGAGTCCTGGCGGGAAGCTCCCCGACGAACTCGAGCCAGCGCCGCATTGTCTTCTCCGAGGTGAGGAACTGCAGGAATCTGGCGGCCGCCTCAAGCTTCGGTCCGGTAGCATTGCGAGTGATGCCGTGGGTCCAGAATGACCCGAAGGTGGACCGTTCACCGCCGATGTTCCGAACCGGCAGTTCGGCGACCCCCCACTCGAAGTGCTTGATGTCGCGTTGGAAGGTGCCCAAAGCGAACGAACCCTCCACAATCATCGCCGCTCGCCCGGCAATGAACGCCTGTCGGTAGTTGTCGAGGAAGTTCGGTGTGGTGACCTCGTGCTTGGTAGCCAGGTCCGTGTACCACCGCAGCGCTTCGGCTGCCCTCGGGTCCCCCCACAGCACGTACCGATTGTCGTCGCTGTACGGCTGCACGCCCCACTGGCGGAACAGGACTTCCCGCAGCAGGTGATGATCTTGGCCGGCGGGCGCCATGGCAAAGCCTACCTGGCGGAACTGCCCGCGGCCGGTCTTTACCGTGAGCTTCGCGGCATATTCGACGAACTCATCCCAGGTTCTAGGAGACTGCTCGGTTTCCGGTTAAGGCTGGGGTTTGATCAGGGGTTTGAAAGGACAAGGATGCATCCCGTGGGATCCATCCTGACCCCGTTGAGGGTTGGAAAGGGGACGCGCACGCCACCGGGGCACCTTCCCAAGCCCTGTTTTCCCTTGTTTCTGCCTTTTCTTCCACCTTTTCCCTCATGCTGGGCAGACCTCCCCCAAGGGGGGCCCGGCGGCCATCACGGCCTTGACGTTGTGGTTAACCGCCGCCAGCAGGAGCTGGAAGCGCACCTTGATCTGACCCCAGTAGCGCGCCTTTCGGGCACCGTGGGTCTTGAGCTGCCGCACGATGCGCTCGATGCGGGACCGCAGCCGGTAGCGCTCCCGGAAGGCCGACGTTTTCTGGATCGCCCGGGCCTCCCGCAACGCCACCTCATAGGCATGGAGGGTGACGTGGCGGGCGGCTGCCGGGGTGCAACCAGCCTTGAGCGGACAGGCCTGGCAGGCCTCCGCCGGAAAGCTCATGACAAACTCCCGGTGGGCTTCCAGCCGGGCCGGGTCGAAGCGCACGCTCTGCCCGCCCGGACAAGTCAGGGTGCCCGCTTCGGCATCCAGCCGGAAGGCCTCCTTAGGGAAGCACCCCTCCCGGTTGACCGATGGGGGTGCCTTGGCCACGATCTGAGTGCCCTTCTCGGCCTGGCGCTGGCTTCGCGCCACGTCGAAGTAGGCCGAGTCGCCCAGCACCTCCGGAGGCCGGCGGCCGTTTTGGTCCTGCTCCTCCAGCATGGCCTCGAGCTTCGCATCGTCCGGCGCGTTGGCGGGTGTCACCTCGACGGCGGTCACCAGCTGGTGCTGCGTCCCGCCCGTCATGACGTGGGCCTTGTAGCCGTCCGCCCGGTTGGAGGCCGTCTTGTGGCCGTGGCGCATCTCGGGGTCGACCACCGAGATGACCCGGTCCTTGGCCACCCCCCGCTTCAGGCGCACCGTCCCGTCGGGATCCCGCTCGATGTCCTGGGTGGCCACCCGCTCCAAAAGATCCACCATGGCCCGAAGATCCTCCGGCAGCTTCGGCAGCGCCCGCGCCCGGGCCACCAACGCCAGCGCATCGTCCACCAGCTCCTGCAAGAGCTGCCGACGGGCTTCGGGATCGTCCCAGTCGATGCGGGGCTTGCCCGGCTGGGCGTAATCGGTCCGCTTCAGCACCCCCGAAAGCTCCGTCTCCAACTCGTGCAGCTTGGCCACCGCCAGCACCCGCACGACGCCCTTGCGGATCAGCGTGTAGGTGTCCTGCACGGCCGCCCCGCCGTGGATCAAGAACGAATCGACGATCTGGGAGCGCTCCGGCGAAAACAACCCCGCTGCTTTGGCCGAGGCCAGCGTCTGCTCCAGCATGGCCTCGCCGAGCCCGTGCTGCAAAAACCGGC
>JBFMCJ010000504.1 GCA_040754675.1 Bacillota bacterium | reverse complement strand
CCCCGGAACCTGCGCGGGAAGGAACGCTGCACATCACTGATCCTCACTTCTCCCATCTCCTTTCGTTGCACCCCGCTTCGCAGCGGGGCGTGTTCATGGACCCGCGTCCCAGGACTCGAGGGATACCTGCCCTCCCCAGTCCCGCAGCCAGGCCTCACCCCAGGGTCGACCCGCCACTTCGGGCAGCACCCGGCACAGCCTCTGCGGGAAAACGACGTCGAACGACACCTCGTCCTGGCACGTCACCTCCCCTTCCACCACGGTTACCCGTACAGTCACCCGGCCCACGCCTGCAGGGCGGTACAACACGCCCCAGGGCTGGGGCTCCAGCAGCCCCGGCCCCGACACCAGCTCGAAAACGGCCTCCGGAGGCACCGCCTGCCTGGCCCCCGCGGGGCCGTAGACGACGGCCGTGAACGGCACAGCACGCGCGGAATCGGCGGAGCTCAGCCGGGGACTCAGCCGCACCAGCGGCGGGTCAACCCGGTAGTCCCCCACCTCCACCGGCAGGTACTGGCACGAGGACACGGGGGCGGACGCCTGCGCGCTCGCCAGACCCGAGACCCACACGGCGACGCGGCCGGGCGAACCTCCCCGGAACAGCCCCGGCGGCTCCACGGCACCATTCCCCGGCAGGGCCGGGTCGGGGACAACCTCCCACGACGGCTCCAACCCGCCCATGGGCACCGGGGCGGGGCCAGAGAGGCCGTCCGGGGAAAAGTTGTCCTCCACCCAGGCGTACAGCCCGGCGGCGAGGCCGGGCGGCACCGGCAGGTCGGGGCCCGATACCCGGGCCAGGCGGGCCCGGGTTTCCAGCACGTATCCCACCGCAGTCTCCTGCAGGCCGAGCACGGCGGGCACGGTTTCCCGGGCGGAGGGCTGCTCCAGGGTCAGGAAGGCGCCGTCGGAGGCCAGGCGCCACCTGGCCCACTCCAGCGCACCCCGCGCGGCCCGGAGCGCTGACTCCTCCGAACGGGCCCAGGCCGAGCCTCGCACGGCCTGATCCGCCACGGACAGGGCCGACCAGGCGGCAGCCGCAGCGATTACCAGGCACAGCACCAGGGCTGCTGCCACCACCTGACCGCGGCGCACCTCAACCACCTCCCAGCAGGGCAAACTCGCGGTCCCACTGCCAACCGGCGCCCTCGGCGTGAACGGCAAGCACACCGCGGCGCAGCGAGAACGACACAAGAGACACCCTGCCCGCGAGCACGCGGGCGACTTTCCCGTCGTCCGCCACCAGGTCGGAGCCGGAGAGCAGGAAAGTGACCTGCCGCGCGACCCCGCCGCGGTAGGCCGTTCGCCAGGTCAGCCGGACGGCATCCGGCCTGCCGGTGCCCGCGGGGTCCACCGTCACGCCCTCGGGAGGCGTGGAGGCGGCCACCCGCGCGAGCACGGCTTCGAACGCATCCAGTTCGGCCACCGCCACGCGGTCCGAGGACTTCAGCACCTGGCCGAGCAGGGTGCCGGCCGGTACGAGCAGCAGGGCGCCCAGCACCACCGCCAGCACCGCCTCGAAGAGCACCGAACCCCGCCGCAGAGCCAAGGCAATCACCTCGCTTTCAGCGTGCACGCCCGCGCCCGCTCGATCCCCCGGGGGTCGCGCACGGTTGCCGTCAGGCGCTGCAATCCCGAGTCTGGGTACCCTGGGTCGAAGGCGGGCGAGAGGCCCGGGCCGTAGTACGCCACCTCGACCTCAAGCGACCAGCCACGGAGGTTGGACACGCCCGAAAGGTCATAGGCGGGGCCGTACTCCTGGGCCAGGCACTCGGACAGGGCCGACGCCGCCAGCCGCCGGGCGTAGCCCGCGTCGCCGGCCGCGCGGCCGGCTACCAGGGCCTCTGAAGCCGCCGCCGACACCACGACCAGGGCGCCCGCCAGCGCCACCGCCAGGACGGACCAGACCAGCCTCACGGGGCCTCCACCCCCTTCCTGCTCGGGAAGAGCACCTCCAGCGTCACCGGTGACGGGCCCGGGAGAACCTGCAGCGAGGGCAGCCGCACCTGGGCGGGCAGCGGGCCCTTCTCCAGCGCCTCCACCAGGCGCAGCAGGCCGTCCGTGTCCGGGACCACCGCTGACACCTCCACGGCCAGGTCCCGGCGCAAGGCGGATTCCCCTGCGGATAAGCTGCCGAGCGCCACCCGGGACAGCGACGCCCCGGACGACAGGGCGGCCAGGTACACCTGCTCGACCACGTCGGCCGCTTTCAGCGATTCGGGCAGCGACGCCGTTGCCTCTCTCAGCCGCGCCTCAGCCTCCTCTCGGGCCCTCTCGAGTTCGGCCACCGTGGCCGCCGGCGTCTCCCGGGCGGAGGCCAGGACGTGGGCCTGCTCGCGCAGGGATACCTCCGCCTGCCGCCAGTCCAGGTACCACCGCACGGCCATGGCTGCCACGGCCACCTGGGCCAGGAGGAAGAAGAGGGCAAACAGCCGGTACGCCCGCCGCGTCACGGCGACCACCCCACCTTCAACTCGAACCCGGCGCCGCCCTCCGGGCCCACCGACACCTGCCCCAGGTACGGCCGGAAAAAGGGCACCCGCTCCAACCGCCGGGCAAACCCCAGCACATCGCCCAGCGAAGGGGCAGTGCCCTGGATGCTCACCACCCAGCCCCCGCCGTCAGGGCTTCGCACGGCGCCCAGGTGCGAAAGCGCCACCGCGCCGGCCCGGGCGGACAGCTGCTCATACAGCGCCCTCCAGTCCGGCCGCGGGTCGCGGGGCTCCAGCAGCTTTTGCACCTCTTCCACCTGGGCCTTAAGCTGCTTCACCTGTTCCGCCTGCCGCTGCACCCTGGCCACCTCGGCCGCCTGCGCCTGGACCCGGGTCTGGGCCTTCGCCAGCATGCCGTTCACGCGGGCCCAACCCACGGCGAGCCCGAAGACCTCGAGCGCGAGCACGAGGACCATGGCG
>JBFMCJ010000503.1 GCA_040754675.1 Bacillota bacterium | reverse complement strand
GGATGCCCGGCGGATGTGCGAGATTCTGCGCGCTGAGTACGGCGTGGAGCCGGAACCGGCACCGGGAGGGGCTTGGCGGGTCGCGCTGCCGGGCAGGACCGCCGAGGAAGCGGCGGAGGAAATTCGCCGCATAGGCCGGGAACATGGCCTGCTCGGCATGGCCGCCCCCTGGACCGGGTCGGCCCAGGACCTCGCCTACGAGGTCTCCTCAGGCCGCGACCAGGGCGGGCAGATGTGCTTCCCGGACGGCCGCCCCGGAGCGGGCGTGTGCTTCCAGAGTGGCCTGGGGGACGGCGTGTACGAGATTTGGGCTTACTATGCCGAACTCCCGGGCTGGGGCGAGCGGATCGCGAAGGTCGAGGTTCGCCTCTTGTAGGGGACGGGGCGTGGATGGCCGGACCCGAACAGCGTGCGGCTGGGCCGGGAGACCGAGGGAGGGAAGACAACAAGATGCCGCGGGACGTCAGATTCGCGGTGTTGAGCGCCCATCTTCCCGAGGCGCTGGAGCTGGCGCTCAACACTCACATCCAGGATGAAGAAGCGCAGGGCCGCGAACTGGTGCACGTCCGGTTCGCGGGCCGCGTCGGGGAGCTGGTCGCGCTTGTCGTGACCGGCAAGGGCGAGGACCACAGGTGCGGCAGGTGTTAGTGGGCGGCCTTCGCCGCCCGGGTTTGGGCGCAGGTGGCGGTACGGCGTGGCCGTCTCGCCGGAAACGCGCGGATTGCCCTGCACGTGGTGCGGGGCACGGGGGAGGTGTCGAGCTTGGAGGAGGCCGTTGTCTTTCCCGACGCGTGCTCGGCCCGGGCCGCGTTTGCACTCGGGGCGGTGAAGTACCGGTGCCTGGTGTGCAACCGCGTGCACACCTCGGGTTCTGGCGAGGCGGAGAGGTGCCGGCTGAACCTTTCGGTGCAACCGGGTTGGGGACAGACGCGACCCGCGGGCCCCTACCCGCCCACGCTGCATTTCACGCCGGCGTTTCTGTTTGCCGCAGCGGTCTGGGATGCGTGGTGGCCCGGGCCGCCCTTGGACAACTTCGGGGTGCCCGAATGGGTTCTGGCCCTGGATGCCTTCGCCCCAAACCTTGAGGCGGCGTTCGAGGAGGCGGTGCACGGGGAGCGGGAGAGGCAGAAGCGTTGCCGGGTCATGGCCTGGGAGAACCACCGGGTGTTTTGCGGGTGGATGGGAGCGCTGCGGAGGTGCCGCCCTCCCGCGCGCATTGCGCGGCTGGAACTGATAACGCCGTACCCGAAGCGGTCGGGTTACTACGTGACGCCGGCAGTGCTTCCCCCGGGGTGGGGAGAGTCATGCATGAAAGTGTCCGCCGAAAGGCTTTGGTACAACATTTGGACGTGGGTACCCGGGAACTCGCTGTTACGCTGGGGGGCAAGCACGCCGCTCGTCCTCGCATCATACTCCAAATACGAGTTCGCCGCGGTGTTCGAGGTGCCAGTCGGCTGGTCAGGGGGATACCTTGTCTGCTGGGAGCGGTACGGCGAAGCTCCGGTGGCCCGGCTGGTGCACGATGCCTCCACTCCCGAGGACGCCTTGAACCGGTTGGGGGAACGACAAGGCATTCCGGCGGAGCGTAGCCCGGTGCAGGCGAAGCCTCCCGGGGAGTGGGGCCAAATCCCCAGCAGACCGCGATCCGGGGCAGCCGCGCGACCGTAGGACGGAAGATCTGAAGGGAGGGATCGATGGTTGGAAACTTCGAGCCTGCTTGTGTGGTGGCCGCGGGTCAGGGAAGTGACGGTTCCCAAACCGAAAACGGTCGTGGTATGGGCCGGGTGGCACACGCTGGCGGGCCTCCTGGACGGGAAGCCGCTTCCTGAAGAGGTACGGGTGTTGGTGGAAGCGGCAGCCGCACATCTGGGTTACCCGTTGTTTCTCCGAACTGACCTCGCCTCGTGCAAGCACGAGTGGAGCCGTACCTGCTACGTCGAGAGCCCGGAGAACCTCTGGCGCAACCTGTACCGACTGATCGACGGAAACGGCGTATACGACCTCGCCTGCGAGGCCATCGTGCTGCGGCAGCACATCCCCCTGCAGCACTCCTTCCGCGCCTTCTGGGGTATGCCGGTGGCGCGGGAGCGGCGCTACTTCGTGCGGGACGGCGAGGTGGTCTGCCACCACCCCTACTGGCCGGAAGAGTCCATCCGGTTCTTCCGCAGCGAGGAGCCGCCCCAGTGGCGCAATGCGCTCCGGGCGCTGAACGAAGAACCGCCGGATGAGGTGGAACTGCTTTCCGGGTACGCCCGCGAGCTGGCGCGGGTCCTCCTCGGGGCCTGGAGTCTGGACTTTGCCCTGGGGGAAGACGGACGCTGGTACTTCATCGACGCCGCCGAGGCGTCCCGGTCGTGGCACCCGCCGTGTCCCGCGTGCGCCCGGCTGACCGACGAGTCTTCCCGCCCGATGTCGTAGCGGGTCCTCTCTTGGCCCACAGTGTCACGGGTGCACTGGGGGCACGGCGCAGCAGTGTGCCTTTGCCCATTTGCACAGGACCGGCCCGCAAGCAGGCTGACGGCCCGACAGGGAGGAGGCGGGAAGATGGGCTGGACGTTTGTTGAGAAGACTCCGGGTCAAAGTATCCGCGAGTTCTTTGCTGAGGAAAAGAATGGCGAGTACCCTGATGGTTCTGTGGGTCGTGTGCTCGATTGCGCCGTGGTAAACATGAGGGAGGCTTACATTGCCTACGAGCGGGTCTGGCCGGACGGCCGCCGCGAGGTGAGGGCGATTGTGTGCCTGCTGTCCTTCCGGCCGCGGGATGAGTTTAACTTCGGGTACAAGGACATGGGCGAGGAGATGGGGCCCTTCTATTACAACTGCCCCGAACGCATCCTGAAGATGCTCACGCCAACGGACAACAAGAGCGCTCTTGAGTGGCGGCAGAAGTGCTGGGAGAACCTGCGCGCCCGCCAGGCGCGGCCGAAGCTGCGGAAGGGCATGGTGATCCGGTT
>JBFMCJ010000502.1 GCA_040754675.1 Bacillota bacterium | reverse complement strand
CTCCCGCTACGCAAGTCGCTGCCACCTTTGCTACGACGTGAGGAAGTTTCTCAGACCGGCCTTTCCCGAGTACCTGGGACCTGCCAACTGCTACCCCGAAACCTGACCACACCGCGACGCCAGTCGCCACGTAGGCGGTGAGAGCGGCCTCCCCGTGCTCCCCGCCGCGCGAACATGTGCTACACTGAGGGGCAGAGGTGTCCCACGTGCAGCCATGCGAAATCTCCATCCTCGACATCGAGGTCGACCCCGAACTCTACCCCCGCAAGCGCTCTCTGGACAATCTGGGCACACCGCCTCAACGCCGCCGTGGCCCACCTGAAGACCGGCCTGCCGGCCGTCCCCGTGCCCTTTCGGATGGCGGACTTTGGGCGACTCATGAAGGTACTCGCAAAGGCCTGGCACCCGGAGTCCGGCCCCGCGATGGTCGACCGCATCCTGGATGCTCTCAGCACTCAGCAGGCCCGGTTCCTGATCGATGAAGACCCGTTCGTGCCCACCCTCATGCGGTGGCTCGATCCCTCCAAGCTGGGCAGGCGCTGGCACGTGCACGAACTCCGGGAGCACCTGGCCCGGTCCGATGAGTGGACCCTTTCCGGGCCCCGCTCTAACCTCCCGCGCAACGAGATCGCGCTGGGCCTAGCCCTCCGCCGCCTTGCCCGCAGTCTCGAACACGTCCATGGTATCGCCCTCACATCCGGGCGCGACCAGCACGGTCGGTGGGTGCAGTTCGACCAGCGCGACATGACAGGTGTGACGGGTTGATGACGGGTCGCTCTCTAACCTGTCATCCTCGAAACCCTTGTCGCCACGGGTACCCCCTAACCCAAATTACATGGGTACGATGCCGAGGCCCGTAGTAGTGGAGAAAGGGGATAAGCTACAACCCGTGGTCCCGTCACAGAACGCCGGAAACCGTTGCGGCATCTTGATTAACGGTGTGACGGGTTTAAATGCAACCTGACAGCACCCGTCACCGAAAGATCCGCGCCCCACTCCCCAGATCACCCGGTGTCAATATCGAACTTCGCCCTCACCTCCCGGCACAGCCTCGCGTACTTCCTCACCGTCGCCGCCAACGCCCCGGCCTTTGCCGTGCCCGCCGGGCGCCGCTCTCGGGCCACTACTCGTGAGCGTTCATCCATGCACGAATGCCTTCTCTCCGAAGACTGCCCCCGTTCGCGCCTGCCGATGTCTTATTGCCCGGCCTGCAGCTCCCAGTGATAAGGGTGCGCGGACAGCATGAGCAGGACCTCGTTCGGCCGGCGGGGATTCGCCACCATCACGCCGACTTCGGGCAAAGGACCCATGAGCCGGGGAACATGACGACTACCTCCGCCCTTGGCCACCTTGGGCACGTGCAACGCCTCGCGCAGTCGCTTGACTATGTTGTCTCGCTGGCGCCACAGGAGGCGGGCAACAGTGAACGTCATCGGGTAAGCGTCCCACGGACCCCGGACGATTCCTGCGGGGTCAAACTTTCCTTCTTCTTCAAACAGGTAGCCTTTGGGCCCGAACGAAGTAACAAGCACAATGGCCGACACGTCCACCTCCGACCCGTAGATCTCGTACTTCGCCCCGCAGGCGTAATCTACGAAGTAGCCAAGCACCGCATCGAACCCGTCGAGGATGTCGCGGTGCTTCTTGCCGGGCTTGACTTCAACGGCCACGAAACTGCCCAGCGTGCGCCCGGCGGCAGTAATTTTCCCCTGAACCAGGAGGTCCGGGTGCCTACCCCGCTCGACGCCCGCCACGGTGAACACGCCACGCGCCTGTCCTGGCAGCCGACGCTCGTGATAGACCAAGAGAGCCCCTTTTCTTCCAGCCAGTGGGCCGCCTGGAGCACGGCGGCCAGTTCTCGCTGAGCCAGAAGATCACCCCGAGACCGCGTTCGCCACGCCGTGGGGTAGGTCCTCCAACAGACAACTCCGCCGAGCCAGCATGTACCCAGCGCCTTGGGCAAGCTCATGACCAAGCGGACATGGTGGTCGGCCCCTCAGCGCCACCGGTGGTGCAGCATGGCAGTCATGACCTGCTCGCCGGTAGACTCTGAGACGTCCTCTAGAACCCTCACTCTAGAATCTTGCAGTAAGCCACCGTGTAAGCCCATATGGTAAGCCACGTGTATACCATATGGCTAGCTGGTCGTAAGCCGCTATGGCTTGCACCCCTGCTAGCACCCGCTGTACCGTCACGCACGCCTCCGTGTGGGACGTCGACACTCTCAGGCCAAACGCCTTGAGCCCTCATCCCCCAAAAGGAGCGTCGCCGGGAAGTGGGGGTGTTTTGCGTCGCACACTGCCCAAAGAAGGCGCCCCGGCTCGACCAATCTAGCTGAGGGTAAGTACTTGTGGGATAATTGATGCGGCAGAGCCTCCGCGTGGTTAATCCGCACAGAGAGGGGAGTGTCTAATGGGCAGCCCGTTCGACGTCTTCCCAGAAGCTGAGACCCTGGCCCTGGCAGGCATTGTAATTCACCGTGAACCGTTCATCCACCAGCTCAGTCCCTTTGTTCACATAGTCCCGCGCCAAGGAGAGCTTGATGAGGTATATCTTCCCAGGGTAAAAGGCGTTCTATCGTTCTTTGAACCCACCCACTACCTGGTCGGAGCAGCACCGGACGACCGCTACTTCCAGACTCGCCGCGAAATCCGGACCATCCAGGACGCTCAGTCTTCGATCACACTTGCTCACCAAGCGCTATGTATATACCACTGCTGCCCCTATGTGATGGGGCCCATCCTTGGGTTCCAAAAGGCTGGAAGCGTCCCGTTGGTGCTCCAGGTGCCAGCAACAGGCGGTGCCAACTGGGAACTTGAAGACGTGGCGTTCTGTCCACCCTCCGCACCCTTTTTCCCATGGCACGGGTCAAATCCCTTTGACGACGGGCTAAATCAGTTTTTTGAGGCGCTTTCCCTGGCCTACAGCCAGGTGAAGGATCGTCGTTGGATCATATCT
>JBFMCJ010000501.1 GCA_040754675.1 Bacillota bacterium | reverse complement strand
GCTGCGACCACGCCTGGTATGAGGGCTACCAGCACGATTGCGCCGAGGCGCCCGGCATCGAGTGGCGGCCGACCACGAACCCCTGCCATGCCACCGCATGCGAGCGATGTAGCCGTCGCCACGCCGCCTATGAGCTTGAGCGCTGGGCCCCCGCCTTCTGGCAGGCGTATCCGGCCGGCCAACCCCTCACGGTGCTGGTCCTCATCACCCCGAACTGGGGTCCGCGGGAGACACGCCGGGCGATCACCCGGTTTCTGAAACGGCGCCCTGTCCAGCGGGCGCTCGGCCCGGTGGTCGGTTACTTGCACCCGGCTTCCGACGGGGTACGCGTCCACCTGCTCGTCCGGCAGACAGTGCTGCAACACCTGAGAGTGCTTCTCAAGGCGTGGCAGGCCATCGTCCCCGGGGGGTGGATATCGACCCGGCGGCCGGCCCCGGACGACGCCTTCGAGGCCGCTGTCCACCTGCGTCACGAAGCCGAGCAGGCCCTCTTTTTGCTGGTGGCTGAAGGCGCGCTCGACCCGAATCAGGCCCGTCGATGGCTCGAAGAGGAGCTCGGCGACGACGGGAAACCGCGCACGCACCGGATGGTGTTCAGCGCAGGCTTCCGCTCGTTGGCCGGTCCTCCCGCCCCAGCCGATGACACTGGCGCTCAGTCGGGGGGCGCGGAGACTTCGGCTATGTCGGCACAAGACCAGGACGTAGCCGAGAACTCCGCGGCGCCCGCCTCCGCAGAGGCTCCCTGCCCGGGCCCGGACGCCGCGCCAGCACCCTCCCGGCCCGATTGTCATCAGGATGCGCCGGCCGGTTCACCCCAGCCCCCGAGCCCGTCGGCACCTGTTCAGTCGCCGGCCTCCCAGCACCCGCCCCACGACGCCGGCGAACCCTGCCGTCTCGGGCACGCCAACTGCCGGGTTCGGCGGCTGGAACGGCCAGCACTCCGGCCGTGGTGGGAAGTGGAAGAGATGGTTGAGACAGGGAAAGCCCACCGCGTCCAGACCGCCGACGGCGCCCAGGTCGTCTACGAGCCGACCGGAGGCTAGCCCTATAGCGACCCCATGCAGAGGAGGGATGGCATGGCTCCGAACAAGACGCGGCCCGCCGCGCAAGCCGACCCGGGCGTGCCGGTCACCACGGTCCGGGTGGATGATCTCGTGCTGGATGACGCGAGGTTTCATGTCCGGGACGCGCTGGACGAGCCGACCGTGGAGCACTACCGCACGATCCTCAACCGGCTTCCGCCCATTCTGGTGGCCCGCCTGGGCAAGCAGCTGGTGCTGCTCGACGGCCGCCACCGGGTGGAGGCGGCTTCCCGGGAGGGTCGCCGGGAGCTGCCCGCCGTGGTCAAGGACCTTGACGAGCGGGAGGCGTTGCGGGAGGCGATCCGGGCCAATGCGAGAAACGGGCTTCCCCTCACGCTGGACGAGCGCAAGCGCGCCGCCGAGCGCTTGCTGAAGGCCTTTCCGGAAGCTTCTGACCGCAGCGTTGCCCATGATGTGGGCCTTTCGGACAAGACGGTAGGGGCGATCCGACAGGATCTGGAACGAACTGCGGAAATTCCGCGGTTGCCGGTCCGGGTCGGGCGGGACCGGAAGGTGCGCCGGGTGATCCAGCGCGAGTGCCCTGCGCCTGCACGACTGCGGCGCCACTCGCAACCTGAGCCTTCAGACGAACTCTCGGCGTCTGCGCTGGAGCCTGCCGAGGGGACCACGGCCGAGCAGGAGCCTGAGGACGCGGCGCGCCCCGCCGCGGCGACACCGGAGGCCGGCGCGACCGTCCCGCCAACAAGGCACCGGGAGCCCACCCCACTGCAGGCGGGGGTCAAGGAGGTACCAGGTGAGGAGCGCATCCCCGTCACGCTGGAGGTTGAGGAGCCGCGGGCTGAGGAGCCTGCGACGGCTTCAATGGGGGTCGGTTCCGCATCAGAGCTGGCGGAATCGAGGCCGGGTGACGCCGCAGCCTCGGTGGAGCTTCTGCGGGCCGCTGCCCGGTGGCTTCAGGCAGCGGCGGAAGCGCTGGCCGGGGTCGGCGAGGACGCAGACCTGCGCGCGGCCATCGAACAGGCCGCTCAGGCCGCCCTGGAGCTGTGGGAGGCGGTCAAGCGGCGGCTCGACCTGAAAGCCCAGCGGCCACTTCGGGACGATCACATCCAGCCACTGCGGCGCCATCTGGGGGGTTGGAAAGCAGCAGCCTCTTCGGACTGAGAGCGGATTTGACGGCGACGAACGAAAGGCATGCAGTCTCCTGTCCGGGAGAAGGGAAGGGGATGAGGCGATGGAGCATTCGAATGTCCGGCCGTGCCTTTCGGCCACGGTCCGCCCGGACGGAGCGGAGTCAACGCCAGGTAACACCCAGGCCCGGCGGCCGGATCCCGACTACCTGCTGCTCGGCCAGCGGGTGCGGGTCCGCCTGCGGGGCGGGCAAGAGGTCGTGGGGCAGCTCGTCGGCCTCAGCCGCTACAACCTGGTGATCGTGGCGACGCAGGGGCGGATGGTCGTTTACAAACACGCCGTCGACTGGCTGGTGCCGGAACCTACCGAAAAGGGCCGGTAGGCCGCAACCGGCCCCGCCGCCGGGGAGAGCGCCGACCGCCTCCGCGGGCCTTCGCCTCTCTCCGGTTTCGAATCCCACGGGACGCACGAGTACGAACCGGCCATCCGTGCGCACCACGGGACGGCGCCCACGGGACGAAGCACAGGCGGTAGCGAAGCGGTGGTCGCCAGAATGGCGGGGCCACTGGACGAGGGCAGAGGTCGTTCGCCGAGGTCACGGAATGAGGCACACGGGGCCCGAGGAGGGCCACCCACGAGACCCAACAGGGGGCATCCACGAGACACGAGGGCCCCGTCGCGCTCCCGGGCCATCCCTCCGCTGCAAGCCCCAGCCCGCCGGCCGCGACGAAGGATGACGACGAGAGAGGAGATCGCCGGTCGTCCTCTCGGTCGCTCGCTCTGTCGCCC
>JBFMCJ010000500.1 GCA_040754675.1 Bacillota bacterium | reverse complement strand
GCTTTCTGCCTGCTCCCAGTTCAAAAACGAACTGATCGGCCCCGAGCAGGCGGCCGAACAGGCGTCGAGCGTCTACGACCGGCTGGTGGCCAGGGTCTTCCGTCGATACCAGGAACTCATGCGAGAGGCGCACGCCCTGGATTTCGACGACCTGCTCATGGAGACGGTCAACCTCTTCCGCAACCACCCGGACGTGCTCGCGCGCTACCAGCGCCGGCTGCGCTTCATCCTCGTCGACGAATACCAGGACACCAACCACGCCCAGTACGAGCTGGTCAACCTCCTTGCGGCCGCCCACCGCAACTTGATGGTGGTGGGCGACGACATGCAGTCCATCTACGGATGGCGCGGCGCCGACATCCGCAACATCCTCTCCTTCGAGCGCGACTACCCCTCCGCCCGGGTGGTCAGGCTCGAGCAGAACTACCGTTCAACGGCCACCATCGTCGAGGCGGCCAACCGCCTCATCCGCCGCAACTCCCGGCGCCTGGACAAGCACCTGTGGACGCACAACCCCAAGGGCTACCCCATCGTCTTCTGCCGGGCCGAGGACGAGCGGGGCGAGGCGGCGTTCGTGGCGCAGGAAATCCTGCGCGGGCGGCAGGAGGGGCGGAGCTTCCAGGATTTTGCGCTTCTGTACCGCACGCACGCCCAGTCCCGCACCTTTGAAGAGGCGTTCCTGGCGCGCCAGATCCCGTACCGCATCGTGGCGGGGTTGCGCTTCTACGAGCGCAAGGAGGTCAAGGACGTCCTGGCCTACCTGCGGGTGATCGCCTCGCCCGGGGATCTGTTGAGCCTGCGGCGCATCATCAACGTGCCTCGCCGGGGCGTCGGCGAGACCACCATGGCCCGGCTGGAGGCGTGGGCCCGGGAACGAGGGATGGCGCCCGCGCAGGCCATCGGCCCGGCCTGCGAAGCGGGGCTGTTCAACAGGACGGCGGCACAGGCGCTGCGGCGCTTCGCGTCCCAGCTGGACGGGTGGCGGCAGGGGGCGGGCGAACTGGGGCTGACCGGCCTCATCGACCGGGTGCTCCGGGAGTCGGGATATGTCGCCGAACTCGAGCAACAGGGCACCGACGAGGCGTTCGCCCGCATCGAAAACCTCAAGGAACTCCTGTCGCTCGCCAGGCGCTTCGAGGAGGAGCACGCGGGCGCCGGTCTCGACGAGTTCCTGGCCCACGTGGCGCTCATGTCCGACGTTGACGCCTACGACGAGCAGGCGCAGGCGGTCAGCATGATGACGCTGCACGCCGCCAAGGGACTGGAGTTCCCGGTGGTTTTCCTGGTGGGGATGGAGGAGGGCATCCTCCCGCACATGCGCAGCGTCTACGAGCCCGACGAACTGGAGGAGGAGCGGCGGCTTTGCTACGTGGGGGTGACCCGGGCCAAGGAACGGCTGTACCTGAGCTGCGCCCGGATGCGCGCCATGTACGGGCAGCTTGTGGCCAACGAGGTTTCACGGTTTGTCGAGGAGATGCCCCGCGAGCTTCTCGACGATGTGAGCGAGACGTGGTTCAAGGAGTACGTGCAAAAGGCCGCCCGGGAGCTTGCTCGCGACGGGATGCGGGCGGGCGGCCGCGCGGCGCCCGGCCCGGGGGCGGACGAGGAAGGACCGGCCTGGAAGGCGGGAGACCGGCTGCGCCACCAGAGCTTCGGTGAGGGGACGGTCGTCTCGCTGGAGCGCGCCGGCCGGGACCTGGTGCTCACCGTGGCCTTCCCGTCGGCGGGCGTACGGCGGCTGCTGGCTTCTGCGGCGCCCATCGAGAAGGTCGGCTAGCTCTACCGCCACCACTGCCACCAGGGGCGGGCCCCGACGTTGTGGGCTGCCATGAGCGGCACGCTGCCGATGACCTCATCCCCCTGGTAGGCGACGAGTTGCCCCACCACCGACCCCGCCCGGATGGGCGGCGCGATCCGCGAGAGCTCGACTTTCCCTCGAACGTCTTTCACCTGCCGCACCGCCACGACGGTGGCCAGCCGCTGGGCGGCCAGCACCCGCAGGGTGTTCGGGCTCCCGCCGGCCACCGGCACCCGTGCCACCTCGTCCCCGCGCCGCGCCAGTTCCACGCGGGCAAAGGCCGAAAAGCCGTACTCCAGCAGCCGCGCGCTGTCCGCCCACCGGTCGGCGCTGTCCAGCACCACGGCAACGAGCGTCGTACCATCCCGGGAGGCGGCCGCCACCAGGCAGTTGCCGGCCCTGCCCGTGGTTCCGGTCTTGACCCCGGTCGCGCCGTCGAAGCTCCAGAGCAGCCGGTTGGTGTTGTGCCAGGTGCGCTGCTGCGAAAGGGTGCTGAACGCCCGCGTGCCCACCACCTTCGCAAACAGCGGGTACTGCAGCGCCGTGCGGGCGAAGAGGGCCAGGTCGTACGCCGTCGAATAGTGGTTCGGGTCGTCCAGGCCGTGGGAGTTGACGAAGTGGGACTCGTACGCGCCCAGTTCCCGGGCGCGGCGGTTCATGCGCTCGGCGAAGGCCTGGACGCTGCCGGCCAGGTGCTCGGCGATGGCCACAGCGGCGTCGTTGCCCGAGGGGAGCATCAGCGCGTAGAGAAGTTCCTCGAGGGTATAGCGCTCGCCGGTCCCAAGCCCGGCGGAGGAGCCCCGCATGCCGGCTGCGTGGCGGGAGACCGTGACCCGATCGCGCAAGGCGCCCGACTCGATGGTGATGAGAGCGGTCATGATCTTGGTGGTGCTGGCGGGGGCGCGGCGCTGGTGTTCGTTTCGGGCGTAGAGCACGGTGCCGGTGGAGGCCTCCAGGAGGATGGCCGCAGCGGCGCTGACCGGCGGCCCCTTGGAGGCTGCGGCGACGTAGTGCACCGGCAGCGAGCCGAACGGGGCCGTGGCCTCGAGGGCGGAGAGGCTCTCGGCGGGCAGCCCGAAACTGCCCGGGGCCCACGAGGGCAGGACCGGCAGGGCGGCCAGCGGGAGGGCGGCAAGCAGCGCTGCCACCCCTGCCGTGAGGGCCGCCGCCAG
>JBFMCJ010000499.1 GCA_040754675.1 Bacillota bacterium | reverse complement strand
TGGAGTAGACCCAGGCGGCTGAAGTAGATGGAAGGGAATACCCTTCCCAGGAGTCGCGTGGCCACCAGGGAAGCGGGACGGAACTCTACATAGGCGGTCTTCACCGTCTTGTCCTCCGGGGTCCGCCCGGGCCGTGGCCACGGTGCCTGCTGCGTGCGTCCGCTTGTACGTCGCCAGAGGCGAACCGTTTCGCTGGACAGCTACTTCGACGCAGGCGTGCCATTTCCTGCCGGGCCGGCTGCGGGTCCTCCCGAAGCGCCGTAACGGGCCTGTATGGAGGGGCGCGCGAGTGCCGGCCAGTTGCAGAGTGCCGCATGAGGGCTGGACACGACCCCCAAGTTGCTTCAGTGAGAGTGCGGATAGCCACCTGGCGCCTCGAAACGTTTCGGCCCCTGCGACTTGGGGGTAACCGGGTGGCCGGGTCGAGTCCCTACCTCGACCGGCGACGCGTACGGTAACGCGTGGAACACCAGGTATGCTGCGGCGTCAAGACGGGTGGTTGGGGGCGGTCGGGCCGGGTGGCTGCGGGCAGGCCGGGAGGTTGCTGGGCAGTTGTGGAGATTCCGTTTGCGCGTTGGCACCCTGCCATAGTCGAGAGGCACAGCCGTCGGCGCTTTGAGCCGCGCCCGGTGGAACCGGGGGTGCTTGCGCGCCTGGCGGGCGTTTGCGACGGGTTCCGCCCCTATGAGGAAGCCCGGGCAGTGCTTGTCACACGACCAGCGGACGAGGTCTTGAGGGGTGTAGTGGGCAGCTATGGGCAGGTCAAGGGGGCGCCGGCCTACGCAGCACTGGTGGGAAGAACGGACAGCCCGTACGCACATGAGCGGGTGGGGTATACCGGCGAGGCCGTGGTGCTGGAGGCCACCTCGCTCGGGCTGGGTACGTGCTGGGTGGGCGGCTTCTTCCGTCCTGAGGTGGCCGCCCGCCTGCTGGGTGTGGCTGCCGGGGAACGGGTGATGGCGGTCATACCGCTTGGCTACCCGGGCCCTCGCAGCCGGGAAGAATCGATCATGAGTGGCTTCGTGCGTTCACACCGCCGCAAGCCGTTGGCGGAACTCGTGGCGGGTGGTGCCCCCGGTGCTGCCGGCGATCTTGCCCGGTGGCCGGCGTGGGTGAGGGCAGCCCTGGAGGCGGCCCGGCTTGCACCCTCGGCGATGAACCGACAGCCCTGGCGCTTTGCGGTTAGCGCTGAGCTCCCGGCTGCTAGGCGGCCAGCTGGTCTTGACAGCCCGGTCGGTGCTGACCGCCCGGCTGGGGCTGGACCGGCTGGGGATGAGGGTCCGGTCTGGACGATCACCGTCTATGTGACTGGATGGCGCGACACAGGCGGGATCAGCAGGCGATTGGACTGCGGGATCGCTATGCTCCATCTGGAAGTCGCTGCCCTGGCGCACGGGGTGCGCGGAAGCTGGGAGCCACTGCCTCCCCCTGGGGTGGCCCGCTTTTGGCCCCGGTGATCTGTCCCTGCTGGCCTGCCTGCGCGCGACGGGCTGCCCGGATATAGAGCCGACTGACGTGCGTGAGGTATCGCAGGACGGGGTCGTCCGGCCACACCTCGCGCAGGGGGAGGAGTCCGTGCACCTTCTCCGTGATGGTCTTGAAGCTGAGATCCTTTGCGGTAAGCGTGATGAGGTGGATCCCATGTTCGTGGCAGAGGGCCTTCTTGATGTAGTCCCGGGCCATGGTCTCCCGGGCCCGGTCTGGGTCAGGGTAGGCGTCGGTCGGCCCGTAATGCTGCGGGCCGTTGAACTCGAAGGCCACCCGCTGGTTGGGGTAGTAACGGTCGAACTCCAGGCAGGCGTCAGTCACGGGATTGCGGATCGACCCCAGGCGGGCGTTGTTGTCGTACTCGGTAGATGCTACTATGAGGTCCAACCATTCACACATGAGAGCTTCCCCCTTGAAGCTGGCGGGCCCGAGACGCGCTTGCACGCGCTTCAGTTCGGCCCGGCGCTCTTCGAGGATCGGATTACGCATGGTGAAGACGGTCTCGCGGCGTCCGGCCTGCTCCAGCCGAAGCCAACCTGCCTGCTCCAGGGCCGTTATGCTCTTGCGGAGTGTGGTGCGGTCTACATGAAGGGCTTCGGCCAGGGCGGCCTGAGTCCCCCGCCATTGACTGCTCTGACGGTCGGATTTGGCAAGGAGGAAGATGTAAACGAACCGGGCCTCGATGGAAAGGTCGGCGTTCACCAACTCGAGGGGCACGACGAGATTCGCCACTTCTCCCACCTCCACCACGAACTCTCCCATCATTTGACACGCCCCCCATGATTCTCCTGCCGACGGGCGTTTGCCGTGCCCGTTGTAAGGGTGGGCCGCGGGTTTTGGGCGGGGTTTTGCGCAGGCGGGGAGAATTTCGCCGCTTCGGGCCTGTGGCGATGGGTAGTTTTTCGCCACATCTTTGGTGGGGGGCGGGTAGAGCAGGGGGGACGGGCCGGGCCAGGGGTCAAAGAGCTGTTGTAGTCGGGAGTCGGAGGGCGCAAATTCGACAACCGCGCGCGAAGGCGCACGGGTTGTCGACCCGCATGCTGCCTGCCGGGGTCCTGGAGGGGAGTCATCCGGTCGAAGCGCAGGGTGAGACCCCCAGTCGGGGGGTCCGGCGGACCAGATGGCGAATTTTTCACCGCTGTCCGCCCGGACAGAGGGCGGAAAAATCGCCACGAGCCGTCGGTGGGGGTGGTAGACTGGGGCGACCCGGCCTTCACCCGGAGGGTTGGCGCGGTGGGGCGACCCCGCCTGTACCCGGGGGGTAAGCGGGGAGGGACGGTCGGGCCTGGGCCCGAAGTTGACAGGGTGAGGCGGCCGGGTGGGGCGGGAGAGTTGGCGCGAGGAGGGTTCTACGGATAGGTCGTTGAAGTCGTTCGCAGGGGGGTGCGTTTTGCTCTGGGATCCGACGATTACGGATGTCTACCGGGCGCGGGCGGTGGTGAGCAGGTTCCTGCGTCCGACGCCGCTACTCAAGCCGGCCGCGCT
>JBFMCJ010000498.1 GCA_040754675.1 Bacillota bacterium | reverse complement strand
CGCGCGTGGTGGAGAGGGGGGGTACACGCTGGTGACTGAGGCGCGTGATGGAATCCTGGAGGATCTGGCGCGCGTTGGTGCAATGTGGCTCGGTGACGTGCGTGACCTGTGGTGCGGGGGGGACAAGGTCCGGTGCACGCGGGTCGTGCAGGACCTGGCCGGGGACGGGCTGGTGGAGGTACGGCGCGGGTGCAGTGATGCGCGGCGGCGGTACGTGGTGCTCACGAAGAAGGGCATCGAGGTCATGGGCCTTGGAGGCAGCCGGCGCGGGTCGCGGATGAACGTCGCGGCCGGGGAGCGGCTGGCGGAGCAGAGTGCCCTGTTTGTGGAGCTGGTCCGGAGCGGGGTGCGCCGCGAGGACATCCTGGTCAGCCAGGAATTGCGGGCGAGGGCGCGTTTGCCGTATCAGTCCAGGCCCGTGCTGGGACTGCTGCAGAACTCGCGGCTCGTTGTCCTGATCCGGGCGCCCATCTCGTGGAAGAGGTGGCGGCGCCTCCTGCGGTATGCCTCTGGTGTGCATGACTGGGTCATCCTGGCCCGGGACAACCGCACCTGGTCACGCCAGCTTGACACCTGGGTCCATGGCAAGTGCGGCACCCCCACCTGGATACCCAAGCCCTCCTGGTCGGTGCCGAAGCTGGTGGAGTGGTTGGGCAGCCGGGACGCCGGGGCCTGGCAGGCCGTCCGGGAGGCCTCCCGCTACGGGTTGGACCTGGCACCCGCGCCCCAGCGCAGGGCCAGGCGCTACAGGACCGAGGATCAGCAGTTCTGGTGCCACGTCGGCGGCCAGTTTTGCCTCCTTGAGGACTTCCGGGCGTTCCCGGTACACCGGCTGTGTGTCCTCGCGACCCCGGAGGGAAGAGCGCAGGAGTGCGGTGCGGACTGCGGCGTGCTGGCCGTGGTGGAAACGGCCCGCGATGCGTCCCGCCTGGCGAAGTACCTGGGACCCGATGCGCCCTGGTTCTTTCTCGTCGTCGGTGCACATGGGATCAAGCTCCTCCGCCTGCGGGGAAAGGACCTGGTTCAAGCTGGAGGGGGTGCGAGTGCATGAAAGTCGTGATTTCCGCAGACGAGGTGGCCCTGGTCGAGCGCCGCCTGGCGATGGCCGAAGGGCGCGTGCGCTCCCTGGCCCGCACGGTCGCCATGGGGGTCCAGCGCCAGGTGGTGGCGCCCGTGCCCTGGGACCCGAGCTGGTGCCTGTCCTGCTTCCCGCGCCTCCGCCTGGCTCGCGGCTGGACGCTCGTTGGTTACCTGGTCGCGTGTCCCGGCAGGGTGAGGACGCTGCACGCTGTCTGCTGGGGCCGGCCGCCTGGTGTCGGCTGGCTCAAGGAGCAGGTGGACGATCTGGAGTGGGCTCCCTGGCTCAATGCCGCCCCGCGGCGGTGGCCCTTTGAGGTCAACCCCTTCCTGGAAATAGCCGTGCGCACGGACGGCACCCCCGAAGGTTGGTGGCAACTAAGGCTGTTCGCGTGGCGGCTGCGCAGCCTCGGCTGTGTGGGTTTGCCCAACATGCTCCCGCCTGGGCGGCTGGTGAAGTCGGCACTGGACCTCGCCGGGAGGCTCTGGGCGTGTGCTGGCAACCGCCTTCCCTCGCATTGGCTTCCGACCGTGCAGACGCTGCCCAGCAGCGTGCTGGTGCGGTGGCACGAGCGTGTCCGGTACGAAGACGGGGTAGAGGAGGTGGTGCGGCTGTGGACGAGAAACGTGACCGGCCAGGTGTGCCTGACCAAGCGCGTGACGAGCATTCTTGTGTCCCCCTCCGGGGCCGGAGAGTAACGCCCTGGGACTTCCGCGGCGTCGAGCACGGGGTGGCCTTTGACCTGGTCGACCTGCTGAGCCGGCTGGCCTCCGAGTGCGGCCCCAGGCGGTACGCGCCAATGTGGGCGTCGGACCTCGGCTGGCCGCTGACGTCCGGCCCCAGGCTGCGCGTTCCGCCCGGCCGCAGGCGGCGGCTCCCTGCCAGGTGGCTCCTCAGGAGGATAGCCCGTGTGATGGGCCTTGAGTGTCGTGCCCGCGACAGCGCGTCTTGGCGCACGCCCGCCGATTTCGTCCGCTGGGCCGCCGCACGCCTCGACCCGGTCCCGCAGGATCTCGGGGACGAGCTTTGCTGGTGTGGCAGCGGCAGACCACTCGGTTCCTGCTGCGCCGCCCGGTACCGTCCCAGGCGCGTTCTCGCGCGGATGCCCGCGGGCAGGCGCCGGACGGCGGTTTCGGTGCCGGCCCGGGCGGACTGAAACCGGGGGAGGGGGAGGCGGGGACGTGGTGGGTGTGTGGGAAATGCTCAAGCGTGCCAAGGCGCACGCGGGTGCCGACCCCGACCGGGTGGTTTGGGTGTCGGCTGTGACGGTGGCCCGGCTCAAGTGGTGCCACTGGGCCGCGGTGGTGGAGGCCAGGGAAGCTGAGCCGGCGGTGTTCCGCGCCTGGTTGGCCGACCGGGTGCAGCTTGCCCTGGCCCAGGGGGTGGTCAGGGCAGCTCCGGGTTCCCCGGAGGACCTGCTCGACCTGGCCCTGTCGGATGCCGTGGCCGGAGGCGAGGTCCTGGGCGGCGACGGCCTGCTCGGGCTGCCCCTGCTGCCCGGTGGGGTCTCGGGCGGCGGGCCCAGGCGGTGGGTTCGTGTAGGCGGCCTGTTCCTGTGCACCGAGCCGGACGGTGTAGAAGACAGTGCCGTGATCGAGCGCGAGCCCCTGCCTGCCTTCCCGGCCCGGTTTGCCTGGCCGGTGATGGAGCTGCACGCCGACCTCTGCGGGCTGGCCTTCGGGGCCGGGTGGAAGCGGGTGCTCCTGGACGGCGAGCGGCGCGACGCCCCTGTGGACCTGGCGGCCGCCGCGTCCGCCCTGGAGGTGTTCCGGGAGCTGGAGGCGGGCTCGCGCGACCCTGTTCCGCCGCAGTCCTGGAAGTGCCGGGAATGCGAGGTCTGGGAGGGCTGCATCCTGGGTCCGAAGTAGAGGAGGTGCCCCGGTGGCCAAGTGGCTC
>JBFMCJ010000497.1 GCA_040754675.1 Bacillota bacterium | reverse complement strand
CCATTCTCGCCGCAGTTTCTGCCGCGCACCACTCGCCATCACGGACCCTCCCCGAATTGATGAACTTCGGGGAGATTATCCTTCAGCGCCGAGCAGCACACCAGGTGGGTACAGTTTGACGCTTACCAGAGACTGGGGTCACTTCCCAGGTGCCAGAAACCTGTCGCCGGGGAAAACCGCTCCCGGATCTGAGCGCCCGTCGGCCTCCACCGACCGAACCGGTCCGCCGACCCGAGCCGCCCCCAGCGGACGGGCCCGGCGTGCTTACGCTGCATACAACAGCAACCCCCGGGGTCCGGATAAGGCGCCTGCGCAAGCAACCGCCCAGTGGCTCGATCGCTGGACTATCGGTCTGGTTCGCGGTCCCTGAGAGATCACCGCGCCCATCCCTCTGACCCGGGTCACCTCACACGAGATCGCAAGGTAGCACCCCTGGCAGATCTACCGTGCTCTAGCCCCTGCCACCCTGGCTAGACCAGCACCCACCACGATGCCCACCACAGGTAGGATTAGGCAGGTAACCACCCAATACCTCCAAACCCAATGCGCTTTCCCGCACCAGCGTGGTGAACAACAAGCGCGTCGGTTAGCGCCGGACCCCCTCCACGCGGGTAGCTAACGTGCTCAAGCACTTTCCATCCGGCGATCAGCAACCCAGCTGTAGCAAGCCCCGGTAACCACCATAGGCAACGTGAGAGCACTCGGGACGCCACACCTCCGCCCATGAAACCAAGAGCCACCTGGATCAGCCCCGAGGTAAGGCATGTGAGGAGTTACCGCCAAGAAGTGGTCACAGGCGTTGGCGAAGATGAAAAGGTGGCTCAAAGATATGCTCAAAAACCGCCCTCCACCGGTTCCGGTTGTCGTCGTGGGCGATCTCGCGGAGCCTCAGGGCGAGATCCGGACATCCGGCAGAATTGAGATACTCCCTTGCCTTCCTCGTTGCCTCCTCAAGGGTGACCATTATTTTCGCCTTCTAGCTGCGTGTGACCGAATTCTATCACATGCCCGCACTTCCTTCCATTTTCACGCACGCGGACGGCCGAACGATTTCGCTGTGCTTCATTATACTCTGCCAGCGTGCGCCATCCAATGCGCTACCCCACAGTATGCGCCGGGTCGCCTCCCACGCGCTCAGCCCCGGGCTCGCCGTGGCGCTATGCGGCAATCTCACCAAGACTTTGGCGGCCACTCCGCTGGCCGTTCGGGAAGCCCCGCGTCGCACAACTCATGTTCTCGGGCGCAGCCCGGCTTCGTATCGCGCCCCCACCTCTCAGCTCACAGGCTTCCCCGCTGGGTCAACCTGCGCGCCGTCGCACACTGCATCCTGGTACGAACCATCCTGCATCTACACGATCTACACCCTCCCACACCAAGCGCTCCCGGCCCACTGCCAGTGACAGTCTTCAGCCGATCGGCTGGGTAGATCAATCCCATTGGACACCCAGAAATGGATTACCTCGCGGTTATGTCAAGCTCTTCTACGCGACCAAGGACAAGGTCATGGCGGGCTCTATGCTCGCATGGGCTAATCATGGTCAATGAGATCCTTGGGGTCGAGGGTTGTGATGAACCGGTCGAATTCAGCCGCTATCCGTTCAGCAAGCGCTTCGGTGTGCGCAGGAGAGACTTGCACGGAACCCTCTTGGGGCCCTGACGCTAGGCCCAACTCTTCGAGCAGAGCACGCATCGGAACCCGGTGCTCAATAACCATCTCGCTGTGATCATTCCTCTGCCACTTCGCGACAACATCTCGCCAGGCATCCAGCAGCTGGGCTACGTCAGCCACGCGGACGTCCCAGTAGAAAGGTTTCCTCTCCCAATCCCATATCGCAAGCCTGTACGAATGAGCAGGGGGACCGAGCGCCGCCGCATAGTCTATCGCCTCCCGCAAGTACTCTGTGTCCGGCTTACCCGACGGCCGCCTCCTGTCCCACGCCCGGACCGCAACGAAGAAGAGGTACCCCACCTCGAGCTCTGGCCCGGTGAACTCGAACCGAATGTGAGCGTCGTACTTGTAGCTGCGGCGGTTCATCAGGATTTTGAAGACGCCACGATACCATCCTTCAGCTCCAAGCTGGTCTTCGGCTCCAACGTACATGCCAGCACGCACACAATTCCTGATCTTCTCCATTAGTTTTCCACAATGATCCCGGGTACCATTCACCACCTGCACGGCTTCCGATACCTTAGGAGCCGGGTGAAGCATGAGGGCCACTGGTGCCACCCCCTGACTTTCCATGAAAGACTTCAAATGCTTGAAGAGAACCCGACCTTCGCTACCCAGCTACCGGCTTAAGGACAAACTGGACCGGGCCGCGCAGGCCGTCGGAGCCGCCGCCCGGCGCGAATCAGCGTGAGAACGATGTCGGCCAGCCCAACCGCGCATCCGCAGATTGACAACCAAATGCTGCCCACAAGGGTGACCACAACCGGGCGCCGAATCCAACACCAAACGGCACTCAGGAAGCCGTGAATGGTAGTTGGTTCCTTTTCTGGGAAACGGGGTGGCTCAAATTTGGTGGGAAAGTGGCTCACTTTTCGCCGGGAATCTGCACTATCACGTCTGATGCTGGTGGTGAGAGCGTCCCACGTAGCTTTACTACATCAGCACCAGGGGGATGGCTATGGTGGAAACGAACCACACAGATGGATCCCCTCCCATGAGGCCGGGCGAGCGTCCTCTACTCGTTTTTATTAGCAGCGTGATACCCGAGCTGACAAGGGAACGGGCGGAGGTAGTCGAAGTCCTTGATAGGTATGAGCTGTTTTTGCCGTGGGCATTTGAATTCACCCCTGGCAGCTCAGAGCCGGTTGACTGCAGCTATCTCTCTAAGGTGCGAGAGGCGGACATCGTCATTTGGCTTGCAGGTGTTGACACAACCGAGCCAGTTCGTAATGAGATTCGCGAGGCGCTAGCTAGCAACAAGCGGCTATGGGCAATAAAGCTACCTGCGAAAGAGCGAACCCAGGCAAC
>JBFMCJ010000496.1 GCA_040754675.1 Bacillota bacterium | reverse complement strand
AACGTAACCCTCCATCGAGCGCGGGCTCAGCACCTCAAGCACGCCATCGCTGATGCGGAGTCGGACCCCCTCAACGCCGCATTCAAGCCACCGGGCCGGAAACCCGGCACGTCCATCCGTCACCGCGAAGAGGGCCCCGGCCTCGGTGGTAGCGTAGATGTGGCTGATACGGGCTCCGTGGAACGATGCGGCGAGCATGTCCAGGGTCGGCTGGTCGGCAACCTCGCCCCCCAAAGTTATCTGCTGCAGTGGCACCTCGCCTGCGTTTTCCCCCAGGGCAATCCGAAAAGCTCGCCAAAAAGTTGGCGTTCCGCTGATATGGGTCACCTCGTAACGTGCCGCCGCTTCGGCGAGCTTAGTAGCGGACGGCTCCGAAAAGGCGAACAGTTCTGAGCCGCTCAAGATCGCGGTCAGCAGCACCTGAATTCCGGCGAAGCTGCCGGGGTGAAACGTGAGAAGCCAGCGGCAGGGCAGGGCGCCGTCTTTGGGGAGTCGTACACGGCCAAGTAGCCTGTGCAGTGAGTGTCTGACGACTTTCGGCGTACCAGTCGTTCCTGAGGTCGTCAGGAGTACGGAGGCATCCGGGAGGGCCACCTTCGCGGCTGGGACAGGGCTTACGTTTAACTCCTCCCCGATGGTGGCATCGACACCGCATACGCCCCAGAGGGCACCCGCGTCCGAAGGCATGTCTCGTAGCACAAGCAGGTCGAGCCCACTGCTCTGGCATGCGATTAACACAATAGCGAGCGTGTCGGCCCTGTCGGTAACCACAGCCACCCGGGATGCTCCAGCAACCTTCAGGCGGGCAGCAAGTTGAGACGCTCGAGCCAGCAGCTCGTCGCCTGGTATTCGCCGGCCATCTTGCACCAAGGTCGCATGGCGCGTAAACCGGAAGGGACTGGTGAGGTACAGAAGAGAATTGTCCCGGGCGGGTGAAACCAATAGTAAGCTCACTCCTCGTAGAGGGCTGCAAGGTCGCCGACGGTTCGGAACTCGGGAAAGCCCTCCTTAAAAGGATCCTTTTGAGTGACGGCCTCGAGTTCAGTGATGAGTATGGCTAGGTCAAGGGAATCTATCGGCAGATCCCTCTCCCCGATTAGATACGTCTCCTGGGTGATTACGGGGACCTCTTTTCCCTGTTCAGCCAGCATCCGACTCAATATCGCCCGGATCTGCGCGACCATCTCGTCTCGTGTCACCGTTGTAAAATCCTCCCGGTACTCGCGGGCACATCTCTGAGGAGTACGACCGACGGCCTGCGCTCAACGAGCCTACCGCTTGGATCGACAAGCTTCTCATCCACCTTAAGTGCTGGCAGCCGCCAACGGGGCCCTTTTCGGGCGGGCCCGATTAACGAAGTGCCGCCGAACAACCGGTCGAACCAGCTCACCCTCGCCCGGCCAAAGCTCTGCCAGTACCTCTTGCTCGGTCGGTGAAGGCGCGCGGGGACCTCCGTTCGGGAAGCCCTGGGCCGGTTCAGGTTCATGGTTCGAAGCGGTCCGGGTTTGTATGCGCCCGCCCGTTGGTTCTTGCCAGCAAAGCCTTCCGTCTGAGGCCGCCTCCCGGAGGTTGGGGGCGCATGCTATCGCTCTGGCGGCTCGAACCCTTTGCCGGGGCCCTCGAAAACGCCGGGGTGGTAGATCAGGACGGCCGCCCGCTTTCGCGAAATCTCAACGAAGCTGGTACCGACACCTTCGAACAGCAGATCGATGTTCAGATCCGGCGGAGAGCGGCGGAGATCATGGACTTCTTCGCTGCCGAGGCGGGCTTGCGCCGCACCCTGCGGCCGGGGGAGCGGCAGCGCATGCTCGACCAGCTCCTCCGGCAGGTGAGCGAGGAGCGGGGTGACCTGCTGCAGGAGATCGCGGCCGCCACGGCGCCGTATCGCCTACCGAACACCTGGGACGAGCGCGCCGACCTCATCGTTCGCTGGCTCGTCCTGCAGGCATACGCGCAACTCCCGGGGTTCGGCGCCTACCCAGGGTCGCCGCCGACGCTGGCCATTGCCGGCGACCCGCGCATTCGGATCGTAGGGGCGGTTGGCGATATCGAGACCAATCCAGCGGTCGCAAGGGCCGACGATATCGCCCTTCGACAGCAACTCTTTACTGACAGACACCGGCGGGACCCATCCTCGGCCACGCAGGACATCGCCCAGGCCCTGCGACCGCCCGGTACGAACCGGGGCGGTTCCGGGCGTTGGCTTGCGAGTCCGACCCGGACTACCGACACAAGGCTGGGTGCCCGGGGTGTGGTATGATGGGGCCGAAAAGTTGAGGGAAAGCCCCGTGGCGATGACGGACGGGTGCGAGAGGAAGTTGGGTGAAATGCCTGAACTCACGGTCGTCTTACCCGACCATGTTTCGAGGGATGAGGCCCTTCTTCGCCTCGCGATGAAACTCTACGAGGCTCGTAAGCTTTCTCTGGGCAAGGCCGCCGAACTGGCCCGTTATTCCGTCCGGGCGTTCGTAGAGATCCTCAACAAGCACGGGATCTCGGTTTTCCGTTGCTCGCCCGAAGCGCTCGACAAGGACTTGCAGCATGCCCTCCATCCTCATCGTGGAAAGCACGGTCTGCATCGCCCTCGGGCGGATAGGGAGGCTGGAGTTGCTGCGGCAGTCCGCGTCCGAGGTGTGGATGCCTCCGGCGGTACGGGATGAGATTGGGCCGTCCGTTCCAGCCTGGATGAGGGTCGTGCCGGCTGCCAACCAAGCACGAGTTCGGGTGCTCACCAGGGTGAAAACAAACGCGCCCGGCGAGCGCGAGGCTGTAAACGATGGGCCGCTTGGTGGGCCCTAACCAGCTTACGTGCGGGGGCGAGAATCTGAAGTACGGGGTGAACGCGCCGCTGGGCATGCCGGTGTGCGCCTTCTTGGTAGTCCGAGAAACCCTCTCTTGTCAAGCCGCTTCGCTCCACGCTCGCCTTTGCACAACTGTTACAGGGTTCTATCGCCGGCTCAGAGGGAGCAGGCCAGGCGT
>JBFMCJ010000495.1 GCA_040754675.1 Bacillota bacterium | reverse complement strand
GCGAAAGGATGTCGTTCGCTCAAGAGCGTCCACTTCCTTGACGTACCGGGCTCGCCAGCCCGCACGCCCGGAAACGTCATACCAGTACCTTCTTCCTCCGCCCTCGGTCTGTTCCCACGCTGCGAAACAGGCGCGAAGTGCCTGCCTCCAGTAGACCAGCGAGGTACGTTGCGGCCCGTATACCTGTGCCCGGCGACCCCAACGGCTCATCCCCGCCCGAGGGAGTATTGCATCTCGCAACTGATCGCCGACCTGACGGCACCCGGCAGGCCGCGCCCTATCGTGGGTCGAGCGAAGAAGTCGCCCTCGCTGCTCCAGCGGGTTCTAATGGGTAACCTCTTTCCGGGCTCGGACAGCTCGGTGTGAACGCCGGCGCGTGCCACTGTCGTACGCTGGTGGACCAGCCCCCGCGGGTAGATGATCTCCCCGCGATGAACCGGAACGGTGACCAACGAGCCCCCTTCTCGCCTCAGGTGATGATGACTGCCCTTGATCCGGACGATCCCAAAACCCGATGCGCGTACGAGATTCGCCCCCGTCACCCGGGGTGCCCGAGGGCTCACACAGGCACCTCGACTTCCTCGATGGATACGTCCACATCGCCCTCGGGGATCGGTTCACCACTCGCTGCGAGGGCCTGCAGATGCCCCTCGATGGCCTCCCGGACCCTTTCCAGCGCCTGCTGGCGGGTGCTGCCCTGGGTGAAGCAACCGGGCAAGGCTGGTACACGGACCACGTAGCCGGGCCCATCCTCGTCCCACTCTAAGACGACCTTGAAGCGCCGCCCCACGGCATCTTCCTTCCCCGACCCTCATGAGAGCACGCCAAGAGGCCGGTAGGACGCCACGCGGGGGGCAATCCGCTCGCGGGCACCGCAGCTTCTGCTATCGACCCGACGCCGCCCGCCAGCTTCCCGTGGTGGGCAGCTACACCAAGGTTCGTTGGGAACTGCTCGAAAACGCCGTGCTGATCGGCGACCTGCTGGGGCTGGATGCGACGCCCCCCGTCGACGGTCTTGCCCATCAGCTCCTGCGCCTGCGGGGCGTGGGCCGTGGGCTGCGGGTCTGTGTGGAGCTCAACCTCGGCGGCCCCATCACCATCGGCCGTGCCAGCTACCTGGCAGCCGCCTTTCGGTGGATGTAGGCGACGTCCCCATCCCGACGGCCGAGCCCGGAACGCTATCACGTGGAGAAACACAGTCGGCCGTCAGCACCATGAACACCAACCAGACGCCGAAGAAGACGGGGCCTCGGGGCCCCTCGTCGTCGACGAGCCGCTTCAGGGAACGCGCGTGATGGCCCGCGAGTATCGGGAACCCAGACGAACCACGGTGAAGTGAACGTCGAAACTGAAAGCCGAGTGGATTCCGAGCCTCTCCATGATGGCGAAGGTCACGCAGTCCGTCAGGCTGAAGTCGTGGTCCGAGAACCGAGCCAGGACTTCGCTTGCCCGGTCGAAGTCGGGCGGAGTGGGGACGACGTATCGGACGTTCGTCGCACGGAACGCGTCCCACCAAGCACGAGCCGCTTGGTGCCCCAGGCGCGCCATGAGAAGGGTGAAGGTCTCCGTCAGGATGAGATCCGTCGTCACGAGGTCTTCGTGGGGGGCACGGCTCTGGTACCACCGCCGCGCCGCGGCGTGATGCGCATCCGACCGGTCCGCCAGGGCATACCACGCGCCGGTGTCAACGAGAACGGTCACTCCCGTCTCTCCGTCTCCCGCCGCAGGGCTCTTGCCAGGTACTCGTCATGGCGCTCCGAGACATCGGACAGGCCGCTCGCCCCGATCGCCACGAGGCGCATCAGCCTCTCCTCGGGGGAGCCGCGGTGCTTGCCGAGCCCCAGCTGTTCCCTGACGATACGGCGGACCAACTCCGACATCGAGACGCCTTCCTCCGCAGCCTTGCGCTTTAGGGCCTCGTGTTCCACAGGATCCAGATAAACTTGAGTTCGCTTCACCCTGCTCACCGCCGCCGACATTATAATGTCGTGCCCCTCCGTAAGCAATACCCGGTACCTGAAGGGTAGAGGCCGATCGGGCGGGCTCACGGTGAGGTCCTTGGGGGCCATTCGTCCGGTCACGGCCATGCTGCAGGTCGCTCGTGGATGCGCTCGTACCGCCCGCACGCCGCGGCCTGAAGGCGCTCGGCCAGGTCGGTGCGTTCCCCGGGGAGGGCGAGATCCGTGCCGCGGAAGTGTCCGTACGCGTCCAGCGCCCGGCGGATGGGGCAGTGCAGGTTGAGGGGACGGACGAGGGCGCCACACCGCTGGCGCAGTGGGCTTCGACCCCAGCGAAGCGATGCAGAGGCGGCGGCTTTCGAGTTCAAGCGAGGCCAGGTGAGCTGAGGTCCTGGCAGTGGCCCAGCACGGTCAGGATTCCGAGGCTTGTTTCGGTTCGGCGGCCGGCCGCCTTGCGGCGGGAAGAGCAGGCGCTCGACCTCCGGTCGAAAACCCGATCCTCCCATGGTGAAGGGGTTCGCGGTTAGGCGGCCGTGCCAAGGGTGGGCAGTACGCCGAAGGGCTTGGTGAACGCGGCGTCGAGCACCTCCCACACGTTGAGCCCCATGCGGTCGCAGAGCATCGCCAGTTCGTTGACCAGGGCGATGTTGACGGCCCGGAAGGTGTTTTCGAACACCTTGACCAGTTCGGCGGCGGCGGCCGAGGAGACGGGGACGACCTGCTGGATGGTCTGTGCGAGTAAAACGCCAGGGCCACCTCCCGGGAGGCCGGGCCGGTGGCGCCGACGACCTTGTTGGGGTTGCGGGTGGTGTAGCGCTTGTTGCCGGGGCCGACCCGCTCGGGGGAGTGGGCCAGGGAGAAGTCCGCGCCGGCCTTGAGCCCCGAGGCCTCCAGGATGGGGCGCATGACGCCGTCCGTGGTGCCCGGGTAGGTGGTCGACTCCAGGCTGATGAGCTGGCCGGGGCGCAGGCGGCCGGCGATCTCCCGGGTGACGTTACCGACGGGTGAAGCGAACGGTGGGTGGCCAGC
>JBFMCJ010000494.1 GCA_040754675.1 Bacillota bacterium | reverse complement strand
AACTTGGAAAGATTAAAGCGTTTTTAACGACGTACGAGCGCGCCTTGACCACGGGACTACAACCGGGAACGCGCAGAAGGGCTTACCGCCAAACACTGGCTCAACCTCTGGGAGGCGGGGCGCACGGTTGACCGCCAGGCCTGTTGGCCCCACAATGGGGTAGGAACGAGCGGCCGGCGCGGCAGGCAGTGTGGTGGCAATGCAAGCGGTCGACGACAGCCTCAGGGATCCGGTTCTGGCGGAGGTGGTACACCGGCTCGTGCAGGCGTACGAGCCGATCCGCATCTATCTGTTTGGGTCCCGCGCACGGGGAGATGCCGGCCCGGATAGCGACTATGACCTGCTGGTACTGGTCAGCGACGATGCTCCTCGCGAACGACGGCGTAGCCAGCTCGCATACGAACGCCTCTGGGGCACGGGCACCGCGGCGGACGTGTTGGTTTGGACTCTGTCAGCGTTCGACAGTCGAGTCCATCTTCGCTCCTCGCTGCCCGGCACGGTGGTGAGAGAGGGCAAGGTCGTGTATGAGCGTGGATGACCAGAGGTTTGCTGAGATGAAGGCATGGTTAGCGAAAGCTGCGATGGATCTGCGGGCAGCGGAAGTCGCACGGTCAGCCGATCCTCCCGTGACCTCGGACATCGTGTTCCACGCTCAGCAGATGGTGGAAAAGGCCCTGAAGGCTTTCCTGGCCTGGCACGACAAGCCTTTCCGGAAGACGCACAGTTTGGTCGAACTGGGTGAGCAGTGCGCCCAACTCGCGCCGGACATGGAGCCGCTTTTCCGTAAGGGAGCCCCGCTCACAGAGTACGCGTGGAAGTTCCGCTATCCAGGTGAGCCGGAAGAGCCCAGCTTGGAAGAAGCGGAGCAGGCACTGGGCACTGCTCGCGAAGTCTATGAGGGGATACGCGCTCGGCTGCCTTGCGAGTCACCATCATCTCAGCCGCCGTCGCCACAACGAGCATTCCCGACTGGCGGGGAACCCGGTCAGCCGCCCATGTGAGCGGCGCGGCCGGTCTTCCCGTTTCTCCTCCGGGTCGTCAGTCGCCGTCGCGTGACTCCGACTGGCAGCCTTAAGACCTGACAACGGCGCTGCGCGTGCTCCCTCGACAACCTGGCCACGGTCGCCCGTAACAGAATCCGCATTCCCGCTCTCCCCCACGTCGCGCCCTACGACCGAGTGACCACCCCCGACGCCTACCGAGAGGTCTTCGCCCGGGTCTTGGGACGGTCCGAGAAAGTCGCCGTTGATGTGTAGCGCCTGGGCGAGCTCGCTGCTTGCCGAGGTACTCAGGGGCAAGCTCATCAACTCCCTGGCTCTTGGCATACCGCCGGCCCATGGTGGGGTTTTGTGAGGATAAGCGTGGACTGCACGACCTGATGGCGGGGTCGCTGCTCGTTCACCGGCGGAGCCTGCAGGCGCCTGAATAGGCGGGCGCCCACCCCGATGAGCAGGCTACCAGCTGCAGGGCCGCCAGTTGCCTGTGGAGGCGCTCGTGCATCATGGCACGGAGGCGACCGGGTCGTCGAACCGCCTGCGTCCGATGCCCATGCGGGAGCTCAGCACGAAACCGGCCACCGGAAGCTGCCCGAACATGTATTGGAGCGGGCGAAGCAGGCGGACTACCCGGGATGCCGCCCTGGTGAGCGCAACTTGCTGCGCGATGTGCAGGAGATGCTGCTGCGCAGAGAGCTCGCAGGGTTCGTCAACCGTCTGCGAGCTTCAGCCCCGTCGAGCCTTACCAGAGGCGCATTTTCCTGCTGGGAAGGGCGCTGGCGCCGGTGGAGCCTTACACGCCGCAACTGCTGCCTACGGGCAGGTGACGTTGGGGCCGGTGGTGGTCACGACGGCTGCCGCGTACTGGCTCGAAATCGACCTCCTGCACCCATCCACCTACTCCCACAGCGGTCGCATCCGTTCCCAGGCCGGGCACTGCGCGGCGTATCTCAGACTTGACTGCGTGTGGGGGTACGATTACACGGCTCTTCTAGTGCCGGGTGCCAGCTGGGACGACCTCAACCCGCTGGAGTTCGAACGGGCTCGCCAGGTGATCCGCCGCTACCGCCGCGACTCGCTGCTCCTGGCGCTGGACGACCAGGAAATGGCCAAGGCGCTCGGGGCGGTGGAGGCCAACGGCGAGGTTCGCCGGGTCACCGTGGCGGGCATGCTCGTTTTCGGGCGCGAAGAGACGCTTGCCCGGTGGGTGCCCACGCACGAGGTGGCCTTCCAGGTACTGGCGGGGACGCGGGTCGAGGTCAACGAGTTTTTCCGGTGGTCGCTCATCCGGCTCTCCGAAGAGCTCGCTGCCCGCTTTGCGGCCCGCCGGCGGGAGCACGAGCTGCAGGACGGGCCCTACCGCGTGCCGGTGCCCAAGTACGATGAACGGTGCTTTCGGGAGGCCGTTCACAACGCTCTCCCCCACCGGGCTTACGCGCGCCCCGGTGCCGTGTACGTCCAGTGGCACCGGGAACAGATCGAGGTATCCAACCCGGGCGGCCTGGCGGAGGGGGCGCGCCTCGACAACCTGCTGGTGACCCCACCGGCCCGTAACCCCCGCTGGCGGACGCATTCAAACGCCGACATGAGGTCCGGAGAATCACAGCGTGAAGGATCCCCAGTTCTCGCCTGCGAACCTCCCGCATCGGCAGGGTCGGCGCAACGGGCCCGGGGGGAGGCAGAGAGCCGTGCCGTCGCCGTTTCCGGGGATGGATCCGTATTTGGAGGACCCGACGTTGTGGCCGCACGTCCACCGGCTCCTGATTGTGGCGCTGCACGATGACTTGGGCGCGAGGCTGCCGCCGAAGTACTACGTGGCGGTGGACGAACGGGTCTATCTGACGACGTATGACGATCCGTACTTCGTGTACCCGGACCTGGCCGTCGGACATGTTGCGACCGGCCAGGCGTCGGAAGCGGCGGCTATCTACAGAGCCGGCAACCAAACGCCCGCTCCGGACGGAGCGCAGACAGTGCTTGTGCCGGTTCCCAGGGAGATGCGT
>JBFMCJ010000493.1 GCA_040754675.1 Bacillota bacterium | reverse complement strand
CCCTGGCTCAGGGCGGCGTCATGCGGGAAGGCGCCGTTGCCCTGAGGCTCGGCCTGCCCGGAATCCCGGCGGAGGCCGAGAGCGTCGTCGTGGCCAGGGACGTGGCGCTGGCGCGGGCGACGGGCGCCCGGGTTCACCTCGCGCACCTGAGCACGGCGGATTCGGTGCGGATCGTGGCGGAAGCGAAAGCCGCCGGAGTGCCGGTGACGGCCGAGGTCACCCCTCACCACCTGTTCCTGACGGAGGAGGCGCTCGACGGATTCGACCCGAGCGCGAAGGTAAACCCGCCGCTCGGCAGCGCAGAGGACAGGCAGGCGCTGCGAGGGGCGCTGGCAGACGGCGTCATCGACGTGGTGGCCTCCGATCACGCACCGCACGCCGCGGAAGAGAAGGCGTGCGAACTCGACCAGGCGCCGTTCGGAGCCGTAGGCCTGGAGACCATGCTGGCGCTGGTGCTGGGCGAACTCGTGCGCGACGGCACGCTCTCGCCCCTGCAGGCCGTGAGGGCCGTCACCCTCAACCCGGTGCGCGTGTTGGGCCTGCCGGGAGGGCGCCTGGCCGAAGGCGAGGTGGCGGATATCACGCTCTTCGATCCGGGGCGGGAGTGGGTGGTGGATCCCGATCGCTTCCAGTCCAGGGGGCGAAACACGCCATTTGCAGGGTGGAAGCTGAAGGGCCGGCCGGTCGGCACCATCGTGGGCGGGACGATCGTCATGCTGGACGGTGAACTGGCCTGACCTTCGAAGAGCCCCCAGGCAACCACTTCGGCGACCGCCTGGCGGAGGCCGTAGAACGCAAGAACTCCTGCCTGGTGGTGGGGTACGACCCGGACATCGGGCAGCTTCCGCCTCCCGTTCTCGAGGGCCTGCGGCGGGATGGCGAGGGGCGGCCGGCGGGCCAGGCGCTGGAGGCAGCGGCCCGGGCCGTGGAAGGGACGGGTGCCGCGCTCTTCGAGGCCTGCGCGCCCTGGGCGGTGGCGGTCAAGCTCCAGATGGCGTACTTCCTTGCGCTGGGTGGCCCCGGACTCGAGGCTGCGAGGCGCCTGGTGGAGCAGGCTCGCTCGTTCGGCCTGCTGGTCATCGCCGACGCCAAGCCCGGCGACATCGCGAGCACGGCGGCAGCCTACGCCCGCGCGCTGTTGGGTTTTACACCGCTTCCGGGCGGGATGGAGGTCAGGGTGCTGGGGGCGGACGCCTGCACGTTCAACCCGTATCTTGGAGGCGACTCGGCGGTGCCGTTCCTCGACCTGGCGGATAGGGTCGGGAAGGGGATCTTTGCGCTGGTTCACACCTCCAACCCGGGCGCGCAGGACCTTCAGCAACTCGTTTTGAAGGACGGCCGCACGGTAGCCGAGGCGGTGGCCGACATGGTCTTGTCCTGGGCAGCCCCGCGAAGGGGCTCCAGCGGCTACTCCAGCGTCGGGGCCGTGGTGGGTGCCACCTACCCGGATGCCGCCGCGCGCCTGCGCCGCAGGCTGCCAGGGGTGTGGTTGCTGCTGCCCGGGGTCGGGGCGCAGGGTGCCTCACCTGAAGAGCTTTCTCCGGCGTTCGACCGCGACGGCCTGGGCGCTGTGGTGAGCGTCTCCCGATCGATACTGGGCGCGTGGCGGCAGGATGGGGGAGGAGGGCCGGCGCCGGACTGGACGGCTGCGGCGGCCGCCGCGGCGAAGCGGCTGGCCGGCGCCTTGAACCGGGCGCGAGGCCGCGTGGCTGCGGCGCAGGCACAGGGGTCTTGAGAGGGGTAAGCACGTTGTCCAAGGTGCGGCGGCCGGCATGGCTGGCCCTGGAAGATGGAAGCGTCTACGAGGGAGAACTGATCGGCAAAGAGGGTGAGACCACCGGCGAGGTGGTCTTCACCACGTCGCAGACCGGCTATCAGGAGGCGCTCACCGACCCCTCGTACCGCGGGCAGATCCTGGTCTTTACACAGCCGCTCATCGGCAACTACGGCACGTTCCCGCAGGATGCCGAGTCGGCAGCGGCGCAGGTGCGAGGTGTCGTCGTGCGCGAGCTCTCCGATTACCCCGAGGCGCTTCCAGGCGGCGTGACGGGCCTGGAGGCGTGGTTGTCGGCGCAGGGCATCACGGGGATAGCGGGCGTGGACACCCGAGCGCTGGTGCGCCGGCTTCGCAGCCAGGGCACGCTTCGGGGAATCATCACGGCACGCCCCCGGCCCGTCCATGAAATGGTGGAGGCAGCCTGCCGCGTTCCGGACCTTTCGGCTCAGGCGCTGGTCGATGAGGTCAGCCCCGCAGAGCCCTACGAACTTGGCACCGGGACAGGGCCGCGGGTGGCCGTGGTGGACCTGGGCGTCAAGCGGCACATCCTGGTCAACCTCCTGCAGCGGGGCTGCCGGGTCGCGGTCGTGCCCGCCCGCTTCACGGCCGACCAGATCCTGGCCTTGCGGCCCGACGGAGTGGTCATCTCCAACGGCCCGGGGGATCCGGCGGTGCTTTCAGGGCCCGTCGCCACCGTGCGGGATCTGGTCGGGCGAGTCCCGCTGATGGGGATCTGCCTCGGCCACCAGGTGCTGGCGCTGGCCCTGGGCGGGCACACCTACAAGCTCAAGTTCGGCCACCGGGGCGGCAACCACCCCGTGCAGGAGCTGGCCACGGGCCGCGTCTTCATCACGACCCACAACCATGGCTACTCGGTGGACGAACGGACTCTTCCGCCGGAACTCATGGTCACCTACCGCAGCCTCAACGACGGCACGGTGGAGGGGATGCGTCACCGGGAGCTTCCGGCGTGGTCCGTGCAGTTCCACCCTGAGGCGTCGCCCGGCCCGCGGGACAACGTGCACCTCTTCGATGCCTTGGTGGCCGCCGCGGCGGCGAGGCCAGACGGTGCGGCCGGATGGCGGCCGTGACCGGCGGTTTTTCGGTCTTCCGGGCCCCCGTGGTGGGCCGGGAGGAGCTCGGCCCTGGCCTGGTCAGGCTGGCGCTTGAAGCGCCGGAGCTGAAGGCGGCCGCCCCGGGGCAGTTCGTGAACGTGCTGTGCCGGGACCCGCA
>JBFMCJ010000492.1 GCA_040754675.1 Bacillota bacterium | reverse complement strand
TGAGGTGCCCGAATGGGTTCTGGCGCTGGATGCCTTTGCCCCAAACCTTGAGGCGGCGTTCGAAGAGGCGGTGCACGAGGAACGGGAGAGACAGAAGCGTTGTCAGGCTATGGCCTGGGAGAACCACCGGGTGTTCTGCAGGTGGATGGGAGCGCTGCGGAGGCGCCGCCCTCCCGCGCGCATTGCGCGGCTGGAACTGATAACGCCGTACCCGAAACGGTCGGGTTACTACGTGACGCCGGCAGTGCTTCCCCCGGGGTGGGGAGAGTCATACATGAAAGTGTCCGCCGAAAGGCTTTGGTACAACATTTGGACGTGGGTACCCGGGAACTCGCTGTTACGCTGGGGGGCAAGCACGCCGCTCATCCACGCGTCATACTCCGAATACGAGTTCGCCGCGGTGTTCGAGGTGCCAGTCGGCTGGTCAAGGGGATACCTCGTCTGCCGCGAGCGGTACGGCGAAGCTCCGGTGGCCCGGTTGGTGCACGACTCAACTCCTGAAGACGCCCTGGGCCGGGTGGGGGAACTGCAAGGCATTCCTGCGGAGCGTAGCCCGGTGTAGGCGAGGCCTCCCGGGGGGTGGGGCCGAATCCCCGGCAGACCGCGGTCCGGGGCAGCCGCACGGCCGGGAGGCTGAAGAGCTGAAGGGAGGGATCGATGGTTGGAAACTTCGAGCCTGCTTTTCTGGTGGCCACGGGTCAGGGACGTGGCGGTTCCCAAACCGAAAACGGTCGCAGTATGGGCCGGGTGGCACACGCTGGCGGGCCTTCTGGACGGGAAGCCGCTTCCTGAAGAGGTGCGGGTGCTGGTGGAGGCGGCCGCCGCGCATCTTGGTTACCCGTTGTTTCTGCGGACCGACCTCGCATCGTGCAAGCACGAATGGAGCCGGACGTGCTACGTACAGAGCCCGGAGAACCTGTGGCGGAATCTGTACCGGGTGGTGGACGGAAACGGTGTTTACGACCTCGCGTGCGAGGCCATCGTGCTGCGGCAGTACATCCCGCTGCAGCACGCCTTCCACGCCTTCTGGGGCATGCCGGTGGCCCGGGAACGGCGCTACTTCGTGCGGGACGGCGAGGTAGTCTGCCACCACCCCTACTGGCCGGAAGAGTCCATCCGGTTCTTCCGCATCGAGGAGCCGCCCGAGTGGCGCGACGCGCTCCGGGCGCTGAACGAAGAACCGCCGGATGAGGTGGAACTGCTTTCCGGGTACGCCCGCGAGCTCGCCCGGGTTCTCCCCGGGGCCTGGAGCCTGGACTTTGCCCTGGGGGAAGACGGGCGCTGGTACTTCATCGACGCCGCCGAAGCGTCCCGGTCGTGGCATCCGACTTGCCCTGCGTGCGCCCGGCTGACCGCCGAGTCGTCCCGCGCGACGTCGTAGCGGGTCCTCTCTCAGCCAGGAATGTCACGGGTGCACCGGCACGGCGCGGCAGTGTTCCTTCGCCCACTTGCACAGGGCCAGCCGGCAAGCAGGTTGATGGCCCGCCAGGGAGGAGGCGAGAATATGGGCTGGACGTTTGTGGAAAAGACTCCGGGTCAAAGTATCCGCGAGTTCTTTGCTGAGGAAAAGAATGGCGAGTACCCTGATGGTTCTGTGGGTCGTGTGCTCGATTGCGCCGTGGTAAACATGAGGGAGGCTTACATCGCCTACGAGCGGGCCTGGCCGGACGGCCGCCGCGAGGTGAGCGCAATCGTGTGCCTGCTGTCCTTCCGGCCGCGGGATATGTGCAACTTCGGCTACAAGGACATGGGCGAGGAGATGGGGCCCTTTTATTATAACTGCCCCGAGCGCATCCTGAAGCTGCTCACGCCAACGGATAACAAGAGCGCTCTTGAGTGGCGGCGGAAGTGCTGGGAGAACCTCCGCGCCCGCCAGGCGCGGCCAAAGCTGCGGAAGGGCATGGTGATCCGGTTCAACGAGCCCATTCGGTTCACGAACGGAGCGGTTAAATCTGAGTTTCGGGTGGAGGACCCCCGCCGCCTGCTATTCACCGGGAAGGACGGTTGGGGCTGGTACCGGCTTCGGCGCTGGCTGCTCGAGGAGAAGTCTTGGTCGGTGGTAAGCGAGCCCGGTGCAAATTGACGCGGTTGACGGGGCGGCGAACTTCTCGCCGCCCATAACCTTGCAGGTGGTATTGGAGCACGGCGTGGCCGTGCTCCCTGTTTTCGTTTCCGGTCCGGGGCCGCCGGACCGCAACGGCCAAGACCACCACTGGGGAGGTGTATCAGCGCATGGAAACGTGTCCGGGGAAAGGAGCGGACGAGGACCGGTGGCCGGCCGACATCAGACGTATCTGCCGGGAGCGTGGGCTTGCGGCCGCGAGAGCACGGCCTACGGTGCCGGGCAGGGTGGCAAGGGACCTGTCCGGTTCGCGTGCCCGCGCGGCGGGCTGAGGATGCAATAGGGCTGAAGACGTCAAGGAGGGGTGAACGTGCGCATCGCAATCGCCGGCTCGCACGGGACCGGAAAAACCACGCTGGCTAAGATGCTGGCTGAAGCCCTGGGCCTGCCCCTCTTGACCGAGCGGGCGCGCGAAGCGGCCCGGCAGGCCGGGGTCTCGGATCTGCAGGTGCTCCTCCGGGACCCGGAGGCGGCCGAGCGCTTCCAGTCCCTGGTCCTGAGGCTGCAGGTGGAAGGCGAGGACCACCTGGGTAAGTTCGTTTCCGACCGCAGTGTGTACGACGTGCTGGCGTACGGTGTCTTCTACCGGATAGAAAACAGCACGTGGTACCGGACGGCAGAAGAAGCGCTGAGGAAGCACCCGCGTTACGATGCGGTGGTCTACGTCCCGGTGCGCTTCCTGCCAGCCGAGGACGGCTTTCGTTTCGTCTGCCCCGGATGCCAGCTGTGCGTGGACCTTGCGTTGCGTGAAATCCTCCGTATGGTTGGTTCGCATGAGCAGGTAATAGCTGTCCGGGGGGAGGTGCCCGGGGCGAGATTGTGGGAAGTGGTGGACACCTTATACCTCGCCGGGCTGCTGTCCGCGAAGGAATACGGGCGCATAGTGGCCC
>JBFMCJ010000491.1 GCA_040754675.1 Bacillota bacterium | reverse complement strand
CGAGGGAATCGACGGAGGAGACGCGCAGCACCCGCCCGTTGCGGCGAGCGCCCAGCCCTCGGCCCGCCACGTAGAGGCGGTCTGCCACCGGTTCGTAGACGGCGCCCGCCAGGACCTCGCCGTGCCGCTCCACTGCCACGGAGACGGCGAAGATCGGCAGCCCGTGCGCGTAGTTGGTGGTGCCGTCCAGCGGGTCGATGAGCCAGCGGTACTCGGCCCCGCGGCCCACGGCCCCTCGCTCCTCGGCCAGCACGTCATCCTCGGGGAAACGGGAGCGGATGACCTCCAGCACGGTAGCCTCTGAACGCCGGTCACCCTCCGTGACCAGGTCCACCGGCCCCTTGAAGCCGATGCCTGCCGCGAGGAACTCCTTCCAGTGTTCGCGCAGCAACTGCCCCGCCCGTGTGGCCGCCTCCTCGGCCGTCTCCATCATGGACTCGATGCCTCGTTCCGCCACGCCGTCCACCTCGATTGGTTCAGTCGGGCCTCACGTCCCGGGCTGCCGGCACTCCGCCAATGGAACGGGCCGCCAGCACGCCCGAGCATATCGCCTGCGCCACCAGTTCGGCCGCCAGCGCTCCCGCCTGGGTGACGGCCACGGCCCGGGGTAAACCGCCGTAGAGCGCGCCCCGTCCCGTCGACAGCGCAAAGACGGTGTCGCCGTCGAACAGCGTATGGGCCGGCCTCACCGCCCGGGCAATGCCGTCGTGCGCCATCTCCGCTACCTTGCGCAGGTCGGCGCCTGTGAGCGGCAGGTCGGTCACGACGGCGGCCAGCGTGGTGGCCTGTCGAGGGCCCGGGCCGAGCGGCGCATCGGACCACGTCACACCTGGCGGCCGGCCCGCCGCCCGGTCGAACGCTCCAGCAATCCACGCACCACTTCCCGGGTCAACCACATCCCCCACGCAGTTGACCGCCGCGACAGCCACCATCGTATGCCCGGTGCCCGGCAGCCGGCCGGTGGCGACCCCCAGGCCACCCTTCATGCGGTACTGCGGTCCGAAGAGCCGCCCGACCGTTGCCCCTGTGCCGGCACCCAGGCTCCCCTGGAGTTCGCCGGCCGGGCCCGATCGCCCGGCGGCCTCACAGGCCGCACGGCCCTCCGCCGGCCCGGGGCGGCGGTTGGCACTGCCCAGATCCAGGTCGTAGAGGACGGCAGCCACCACGATGGGCACCGGCCCGGCCGGTGTCGCAAAACCAATGCCGTGCTCCTCACACCACGCCATGACGCCGGAAGCCGCGTCCAGCCCGAAGGCACTCCCGCCCGTCAGCAGCACGGCGTGGATGCGCTCCACCAGGTTGCCCGGGACGAGTACGTCGGTCTCCCGGGTGCCCGGCGCGCTTCCCCGGACGTCCACGCCGGCGGCCGCCCCCTCGGGGAACAATAGCACCGTGCAGCCCGTCGCCGCCTCCGGGTCGCTCCAGTGACCGATCTGCACGCCGTCCAGGCCTTCGAAGCTTGCCAGGATCCGCCGCCCCCGCCGGGAACTTTACCACACGGGTGCCACGACATGGAAGGCAAGCAACTCGCCCCGCAACAACCCCTGGCCGGGCGCACCGTGCTGATCGGCGTCTCCGGGAGCATCGCCGCTTACAAGGCTGTCGAGGTGGTGCGGCAGCTTGCCCTGTGGGGCGCGGACGTCCACGTCATCATGACGCGGGCCGCCACAAAGCTCGTGGGGCCGGCGACGTTCCGGGAGCTTTCCTACAACCCGGTCATCGTGGACCTCTTCGAGCCCCACCCCGGCGTGGTCATGACCCACGTGACCCTGGCGCGAAAGGCCGACCTTTTGTGCATCTGCCCGGCCACCGCGGACATCATCGCACGCATGGCCGGTGGCATCGCCGACGACGCGCTCACGACGACGTACCTCGCATGCCGCGCCCCCGTGCTCGTGGCCCCCGCCATGAACAGCGCCATGTACGAGCACCCGGGCACGCAGGAGAACCTGGGGAAGCTGCGCGCCCGCGGCCACATCGTCGTCGGCCCGGCCCGCGGCCGTCTCGCCACGGGCCACGAGGGCCTCGGCCGCATGGAGGAGCCGGAGCGCATCCTGGACGAGATCCGCTGCCTCCTGCACCCGGTCAAGGACCTGCGGGGCCTCCGGATCCTGGTCACAGCGGGGCCGACACGGGAGCCCCTGGACCCCGTGCGGTTCCTCACCAACCGATCCAGCGGCAAGATGGGTTACGCCCTGGCCCGCATGGCCCGCTACCGGGGCGCGGAGGTGACCCTGGTCACCGGCCCCACCCACCTCGAAGCCCCTGCCGGCGTCGAGGTGGTGGCCGTGGAGACGGGCGAACAGATGCGTTCAGCCTGCCTCGAGCGCCTGCCCCACGTCGACGCCGTCATCATGGCGGCGGCGGTGGCCGACTTTCGCCCGGCGGCTCCATCGCCGTCCAAGATCAAGAAGGAGAGCCTGAAGGGTAGCCCGGGAGCGAGCGCCGGGGAGGACGGGCACCTCACGCTCGAACTCGTGCCGACGCCGGACATTCTCAAGGCCCTCGCCGAGCGGCGCCGGCCCGAGCAGGTACTGGTGGGCTTCGCCGCCGAGACCGGCGACCTGGAGGCCTTCGCCCGGCGTAAGCTCGAACGCAAGGGCGTCGACCTCATCGTGGCCAACGACGTGACCCGGCCCGGCGCGGGGTTCGAGTCGGATACCAACGCAGCCCTCCTGCTGGGTGCCGATGGCACCCGCACGGAGGTTCCCCTGGTGCCCAAGGAGGTGCTGGCCGACAAAATCCTGGACTGGGTCGCCTCCCGAGTCCGCGCCGGCACCTCCTGAAGTGCCGCTTGTGGACGCTCGACCTGAGTACGTCCGGCAACGCTTGGCGCCCAACCCTGATCCGTTCCCCGAGCGCCCCATGACAATGCCTTCCGCCAGAGGAAGGAGCAGGAATCCCTCGAAAGGTCTTACCGAACAGGCAACCGGCTGCGAAGAGCGCCGTACCGAGGCAGGAGTTCGGGCGGGCATCCGGGTTACCGGGGGTACATATTGGATGGAATCCGGTC
>JBFMCJ010000490.1 GCA_040754675.1 Bacillota bacterium | reverse complement strand
CGAGATGGTCGAGCGGGAGCGCCGGCAGCGCGGGGAGCGTCTGGTCAACTTCGCCAACATCCCCCGGCGCCATCGATGGGCCGCCTTCGATCGTCCGGCGTTTGAGCTGACCGAGGCGGCCCGCCAGGCCCTGGCGTGGGTGGCACGGCTGCCCGAGCCAGAGTTCAAGCTGGTAGAGGCTGACGACTACCACGACGGCTTTCCCTGGCCGCAGTTCTCCAGTTATCCGGGCGAGGAATACCTGGCCCAGGCCGTCCCGCCGGACCTGAGGGGAACGGGCCTGCTGATCGTCGGACCTGTGGGGACTGGGAAGACGACGCTCGTTGCTGCGACCCTAACGGCGGCCATCCGGCGGACGCTGACGCTCGGCGCCTTCTGGTGCGTGGCTGACCTACTGGAGGCGCTCCGGCCCCACGGAGACCGCGAGCCTGCACTCTCGATGGAGTGGCTGGTCAGCCTGCCACTTTTGGCACTGGACGATCTCGGCACCGAGCGGCCCACCGATTGGGCCATCGAGCAGCTCGACCGACTCATCAATGGGCGATATGTGCAAGACCGGATTTTGCTGGTGACCACCAACCTGAGCAGGAAGCCACTGGCAGACGCCGTCGGCAGTCGCATCGCCTCGCGGCTCATGGAGATGACGGAGCCGATTCTGCTGGCCGGCGACGACCGCCGCCTGGTGGTGCAAAAGCCGGCTTTGCCTGGCACCTGATGTCAGATGGTCACAGGTTGGCAGAACCGGTGAGCGAGTAAGCGGCCCGTAACAACGGGCTTTCCCGAACGCGCAAACGACGCTGCAAACGAGCCGCCCGCTCTGGGCGGTTTTTCTGTGCTAGGGGCGGGCTCGGCCCGGGGATGTTTCCGAGCCTGCCTGGAACCCCGCCCGAACGGAGGTGACGGGCCATGCCCCTCTCTGACGACCCTACGGCGCGGCAGCGCCAGCTCGCGAACCTTCGGCGCGGTGGGCGCCGGGCTCCGCCCGTTGCGGCGATGGACGCCCTTCAGCTCAGGCTTCGCCGGCTCACCCCGACGAGCCCGCAGGTGCAGGCGGTCATCGACGAACTGCTCGCCGTCCAAAGCGAGCTGGCCAAGCCAACACCGGCGGACCTCCCGCTGTTGACCGCCCTGGCGATGGCCCTCGTGGTCGAGCGGCTGGCCCTGGCAGAGCTTTTGCGCTACGGGCTCACGACCGAAGACGGCAAGGAAAGGCCGGCTGCCAGGCTCGTGTTGCAAGCGGCCGACACTGTAGGCCGACTGTGCGACCGCCTCGCCATCGGGCCGGCGGCCCGCTCGAAGCTGGGCCTCGGGCGCCCGAACCCGGCCGAGGAGTTCCTGAAGGCCCTGGCGGACGGTGCGGCGCCACATCCTACGGTGACGGCGATGCCAGGGGGCGGGCCTGGTGGGGGTGAGACGTGATGGACCTCGAGCGCTTCCGGCGTGACCCCGCGGCGTTCGTCCGGACGCTGGTCAATCCCGAGTCCGGCCGGCCCTTCGAGCTGCTGCCGGCGCAGGAGGCCTTCCTGCGGGAACTGTTCACCCCAGGCCCCGACGGCCGCCTGCGCTACAGTCAGGCCGTGTTTTCGGCGCCCAAGAAGTCGGGCAAGACGACCTTCGGCGCCCTGGTGACTCTGTACACCGTGCTGGTGCACGGCGGCCGGCTCGCTGAGGGCTACGTCTTCGCCAACGACGAGGAGCAGGCCGTCTCCCGGGTGTTCGCCGGGGTCGTCAACATCGTGGAGGCGACGCCCTGGCTTCGGGCGCTGGCGAAGGTGACGAACGGCGAGGTGTCCTTCCCGGCCACCGGCTCGAAGATCGTGGCACAGGCGGCCGAGTACGCAGGGGCGGCCGGCGCCAACCCCACCATCACGGTGGTCGACGAGCTGTGGGCCTACGTCACCGAGCGGAGCAAACGGCTCTGGGATGAGACGCCTCCCGTGCCCACCCGCGCGGTTTCCTTGCGCCTGGTGGTGAGTTACGCCGGGTTTGAGGACGAGCCGGGTCCGCTGCGGGAGCTGTACGACCGCGGCATGGGCGGCGAGCGGGTGTCTGACCGGTGGCCCATGTACCGGGACGGGGACCTGCTGGTCTTCTGGTCGCATGAACCTATCGCCCCCTGGCAAACGCTGGCCTGGATCGAGAGCATGCGGCGCACCCTGCGGCCCAGCGCGTTCGCCCGACTCATCGAGAACCGCTGGGTGAGCGGCACGGAGACGCCGTTCATCCCCATCGAGTGGTGGGACCAGGCCCCGCAGTGGAGCCCGCTGCCCCTCGCCCCGGAGATGCCGGTCGTGCTCGGTGTTGACCTCGGGCTGAAGCACGACAGCGCGGCGGTCGTGGCCACCACCTGGGACGAGCCGAGCGCCCGCGTCTACCTGGTTGGGTCGCGGGTCTTCGTCCCCACGGGCGATGCGCTGGACATCGAGGCAACGGTCGAGGCGGCCATCCTGGACTTTGCCAGCCGGTTCCGGGTCGTCGAAGCGCGGTATGACCCGTGGCAGATGCAGCGCAGCGCACAGGAACTGGCCCGGGCCGGCGTGCCGATGGTCGAATTCCCCCAGACCTCCGACCGCCTGAGCCGGGCCACCGTGGCCCTGTGGGAGCTACTCCGGGACAAGCGCCTGGTGGCGTACCCCGATGGTGCGATGCGCGCGGCCCTGCTGCGTGCCGTCGCGAAGGAGACCCCTCGAGGAGTCCGGCTGGCCAAGGAGAAGGCGGGCCATCGCATCGACCCGGCGGTTGCCCTGGCCATCAGTGCCTTGGGGACGCTGGAGGTCTTCGGCGCCGGTGCGCCGGTGGAGCTCGTGTACGACGCCCACGACGGTCTGACTTACGACCTCAACACCGGCCGGGTCGTCGCGGTCGACCCGGATCGGCACCAGAAGCCCTGGATCCCCGTCGGTGAGAGCCGCATCGCCCTGGAGCCTGACGAGGCAGGCCCCACCCTGCCCGGGCTCGACGACGGCCGGGTGCGGATTACGCCGTTCTGAGGAGGTGAGTGCCGGTGAAGCGTC
>JBFMCJ010000489.1 GCA_040754675.1 Bacillota bacterium | reverse complement strand
GCTATCGACCGTATCATGAAGGCGTTTCCGGACCGGGGGCACTTCCTAATGGAGTTCGTCCAGAACGCCGACGACGCGGGAGCGACGGTCCTGGTTGCCCGCATCGAGGAAGGACAGGTCTGGATCATGAACAACGGGCGTGAGTTTTCGCGTGAAGATGTGGAGAGCCTTTGCAAGGTTGGCCGGTCGTCGAAGAAACCGGATGACTACATCGGGTATCTTGGGGTGGGGTTTAAGGCTGTGTTCCTTATCTCCGATGCCCCCTGCGTATACTCGGGTCCCTATCGGTTTACCTTTGACCGTAGCAGGTGGTCAGACCCCAGTCGGCGCCCCTGGCAAATCACCCCTTTGTGGCTGCAACACCGTCTGCCAGAGGGTGGCTCACCTAGGGGACACACGACGGTCTTCCAACTGCCCGTGAGCCGGTCGGCCGACCCCGAACTGGTTAGCCAGATCGCGGCTGAGTTTTCCTCTGAGCAGTTCTCGCTCCGCACCCTGCTATTTCTGCGCCACCTTGAAGAAGTAGTCCTGCAGGACACTCGGACCGGATTCCAGCGACGACTGAAGAAGAGTAAGGTCAGTGCTCGGCAAGGGGGCCTCGAGATCCACCAGTTGTCAGAGCAGTGCGGCGAACGACCACCGGAACACGAGCACTGGGTTGTGTTCAAGCGCACCGTTGCCGTTCCCGATCGCGTCAGAAGGGACTGGGTAACCAGAGCCTGGGAACGCGATCAAGTGCGCACGCGGGAGGTTGCGGTTGCGTTTGCGGTAGACGAAGCCGGCCAACTGCGCGAAACGGGCGGTACGGCACATGTGGGCGTCTTCAGCTACCTGCCCCTCAAGGAGGTCCCCCTAGCCCTTCCCTTCATAGTGCAGGCCGATTTCCTCACCGCCCCTGGCAGACACTCAATCACTCGGGACGCCCTGTGGAACACGTGGCTTGTTGAAGAACTCTGGACCTTGGTCCGGGACATGGTGATCCCTGCGTTTAGTGCCGACCCCCGGTGGAAGTACGCGATGGCGTCGGTTCTGCACCCGGGGCCGCATGGGCCTGAACCCTTCGAGCAGTACCTTATGCAACCACTTCGCGACCATCTTCGCGCGAGCGCCTGCCTGGTTGCTATCGATGGGACTCTGGTGCGGCCTGACGAAGCTATGCGCGTGCAGGAGCATGTCCTCGGGGAGGGATGGTTCAGGGCACGCGACGCAGAGAACATCTTCCCGGGCCTTAAGGTGCTCGATCCGTCATGCCGGGTTCCGCAACCACTTGCGCGATACACGAAGGACGGCCCGAGCTACAACTCGAATGGGTTCAATTCCGCCATGGATGAACTCGTGAGGGCAAAGGCTGAGCAGTGTGACCTCGACTTCTTTTGCTCCCTGTATCATGAGATCGGACAGTACAGCGACCGCACTCTCAAGGGGCGCTTGCGGGGTGAGCGCATGGTGCTCACCGAGGACGGAGAACTGGCGAAACCCTCGGATGCCTACTGGTCCGAAGAGGGTCCGCCGCTTCTGGGCCGTTTACACCGTGTCCACCCTGGCGTTTGGAAGGACGGCCGGGCTGCATCTGTCCTCGTGCGCCTCGGGGTTCAGGAGTTGTCGCCGCGTGCTGTGCGCGACAGGCAGGTCGCGGACGAACTGGCAGAAGAAGTTCCACGATGGGCGGCTAAGTGGCCTAACCTTACCGATGAAGAGCGGCTGACCTACACCGTCCGATTGCTCGAACTCTGGAAGGGGCTCGGCTGGCTGCCTCGTGCGTTAATAGAGGGCATCACCGTGAAAACCACTGATGAGCAGTGGCTGCGGCCGGGAAACACGTTCCTACCTTTGGTTTACGAGCCGGTAGGCCAGAGTCTGGAGAAGCTTATCCGGGCCGGGCTGCTCGACAAGGCCTCGGAGTGGAACATCGCCTTCGTGTCGGAGGACTACTTGCGTTTGGGGGAGTACGCTCCCTCGGACTGGCGTCGCCTTTTCTGTACACTGGGAGTGGACTCTCGATTGGAACGGGGGGAAGCCCAGGCACTGGTTCAGAGGATCGGTGTCAACCTTGCCGTGCAGTACGAGCGGGAGCATGGGCGACAGCCCCGGGAGTTGCCCCGTTCAGAGGAAGTATTGGGGTTTGACGTGGAGTCAGATGGCCGACTGATTGAGGTGAAGGCCCGGAACCAATCTTACCCTTCCGTTGAACTTACGAGTCAGCAGCTTCAGCAGCTAAGTAGGGCGGGCACCCGCTACTACATTTACGTGGTTACCGATGCTCTGGTACACCCGGTCCTCAGGGTTCTCCGGGGCGATGCACTGGTCGGTCTCATGCACGGAGCCACGTTCAGCTACCGCGACTGGTCCAGGGTTGCCGCAGAGGAATACCGGCCTACTCTTGACTGAGCCCGACGGCGGTTTTGAGCCCCGTTCTCCGGGGGCCTGTTACTGCCCGGGGAAAAAGGGGATGAAAGGTACTTCAGACCGATTGTGGATCCCAAGATGGCGGTCGGAAGGCCTATTAGGCTGGCTACGCACCCGTGGCGTCCCGGGTGCTCTGCATTGCGTCGTTTTTTTCACTCCACTGGAGGTGTTACAGGTGGCGTTTGTTCCGTTTGCCGCGGCAGACTTTCAGTTGCTGGCCCGGAAGCAAGGCGGCCCCGGTACAGCGTTGCACGCGAAAGCTGATGCGCTGAGCGAAGAGTTATCTAACTACCCGGAGTTTGACCTGGACTTCTTTCGGAAACGCATCGTAAGGCGGGGCATGACGGGCCAAGGTGGCCGGGTGTTTACAGGGCCCAAGTGGGGGGGACCGACACATTGGTACTTCTATCCTTCAGGAGGGGATCAGGATGAAATCCAGCTCAACGTCGGGATGTTTGAGACGCACATTCGGGTAGGGATTGGGTTCCAGATTGGACGGCAAGTGCGGACCAAGGTACCGGCCTTCCGTACTCTGCAGACTTTGCTGGCCACGAGGCCGCCGTTGCCCTTTCGGGAGCGGTTCCTGAGGTGCGTGGAGAGCAATGGTT
>JBFMCJ010000488.1 GCA_040754675.1 Bacillota bacterium | reverse complement strand
TACGGACATGGAAGCCACCCGCTGGCCGGCCCGGACATCGTCCGGTGGTATTCGCTTTCACCCTGCGTAACCAAACCCCAGGACCTTACCGGTTGCTACCGGTATATTCGACGCGCGCTACCGCGTTCCTTCCGTGCGGCGCGCTCGAGCACCGGATGCGCGATGGCGGGACCCAAACGCAAGGGTTGCCGCACAGCCTTCAACGGGTGCAGCAGTTGCCCTGGCCTGACGCGTCCTTCCGCGGCCACGCGGCGCACGGCGTTCGCAGGAGCTCCGCATGGACTCCAGCCTGAGCACCCGGGCCGATGGCTGAGCGGTTCCCGCAACCCCGAGAGGGGCCCATCGGGCGCACCGGGAATCTCTTGCCAAGACCAGGCCGCAGTGATATTACATGTACTAGCCGGTCCTTGCGACGAGACGGAGGGACACCTGTGCACACAACCACGCCAGCGCCATGGCACAAGGTCACGCTTCGCGACCCGGTGTGGGCGTCACGCATGCGGACCATGCGAGAGGTAGGCTTACGTTACCAGTGGGAAGCGCTCAATGATCGGGTACCGGGTGTTCCCCGCAGCCACGCCGTGGCCAACTTCCGGATCGCGGCGGGCGATCAGGACGGAACGTTTTATGGGATGGTTTTCCAGGACAGCGATGTCTACAAGTGGCTGGAGGCCGCTGCGTACTTCCTGGCGGCCGGGCGCGATCCCGAACTCGAGCAGGCGGCCAGCGTGGTCGTCGACCTCATCGCACGCGCCCAACAGCCCGACGGATACCTCAACACCTACTTCACCATTGCGGAGCCAGGCAAGCGATGGACCAACGTGCGGGAACGGCACGAGCTCTACTGCGCCGGCCACATGATCGAGGCCGCTGTTGCGCACTTCCAGGCAACCGGCGACCGCCGCCTCCTCGACGTCGCCTGTCGCCTGGCCGACCACATCGCGTCGGTCTTCGGCCGCGGCCCGGGGCAAAAGCGCGGCTACCCGGGGCACCCGGAAGCGGAGCTCGCACTGGTCAAGCTCTACCGCGCCACCGGAGAGCGGCGCTACCTCGAGCTCAGCCGTTACTTCATCGAGGAACGGGGCCAACAGCCGCACTGGTACGACATCGAAGCGGATGCGAGAGGTGAGCCGCCAGAGCGGCGCCGGTTCGACTATTCGTACAGCCAGGCTCACATGCCGTTCCGACAGCAGACGAAGCTGGATGGGCACGCCGTCAGGGCGTTGTACCTCCTGAGCGGCGCCATCGACGTCGCCACCGAGACGGCGGATCGGGAGCTTCTCGAGGTATGCCGGCGCCTGTTCGCCAATGCCACGGGGCAACGCATGTACGTGACCGGTGGGGTCGGGTCTTCTGCCTCAGGAGAGCGCTTCACGTTCGACTACGACCTTCCCAACGACCGGGCCTACAGCGAGACGTGCGCCAGCATCGCGCTGGTCTTTGCGGCGCACCGGATGGTACAGGTCGACGTGGACCGGCAGTACACCGACATGATGGAGCGAGCGCTGTACAACAGCGTGCTGAGCGGGATCTCGCTCGACGGGACCAAGTTTTTCTACGTCAACCCGCTGGAGGTATGGCCCGAGGCCTCGCTGCGGCGGTACGACACGCGCCACGTCCTGCCAGTACGGCAAGGGTGGTTCGACTGTGCCTGTTGCCCGCCCAACCTGGCGCGCCTTATTGCCTCCGTTGGTCAGTACATGTACTCGACCGACGACTCCGGTGTCTACTTCCACCTCTACGCCGCAGGCGAGGCGCAACTGGAAGTCGGCGGGACCCCCGTGCGCCTCGCCCAGGAGACGCTCTATCCGTGGGACGGAGCGATTCGGGTCACGGTGCACCCGCGCGTTCGCAGGGAATTCACACTGGCCCTGCGCATACCCGGCTGGGCGAGGAGCCCCCTGCTCAGCGTTAACGGTCAGGGCGTATCCCTTGACGGGGTCATCGACCGCGGGTATGCCTACCTCACCCGGACCTGGCGAGAAGGCGACGTCGTCGAGCTGCAACTGCCCATGCCCGTCGAACGGATCGAGGCACACCCGCAGGTGCGTGCGGACGCCGGCAAGATCGCCATTCAGCGCGGCCCCATCGTCTACTGCCTGGAAGAGGTGGACAACGGCCCGAATCTGCCCGCGATTGTCCTGCCACGGGACAGCGCGCTCGAGGCCCACTGGGAGCCAGACTTTCTTGGCGGGGTAGTCGTAGTCACGGGCTCAGGTATGCGCGTCGACGAGTCCTCGTGGGAAGGCGAGCTGTACCGCCCCGTGGGCCACACCAGGGCACGACCGGTCGACGTGACCGCGGTCCCTTACGCCACCTGGGGCAATCGCAAACCCGGGGAAATGCTCGTGTGGCTGCGGGAGAGCTGACGAATCCCACGTGACGGATGTCACACGAAGGCCGCCAGAGGCCGGGCAGCAGCTTCGCTTTCGCTGTCGCCCGGGCTCCGGCGGCCACCGGTAGCCAGGGCGGAAGCATGGCTGCCCACCGGAAGACGGGGGCCGTCATGGCTTCCTGACAACCCCCGGCGTCGCAGCCCCCTTCACTGCTGGCACCGCGACGGTAGACGCTCGCTGCACCAGGACCGTTGGCAACACGATCCTCACCGGATACCCACGGCCGCCATCAAGCGATTCGAAGAGCAGCCGGGCAGCCGTATCCCCCATCTCGTGGCGCCGCACGGAGACGGTGGACAGGGGCGGGAGGCTCTCTGCCGCAAGCTCGATGTTGTCGAAACCGAGCACGGAGATGTCCTTGCCGACCTCCAGCCCCGCCTCGCGAATCGCCTGGTAGGCGCCCAGCGCGAGCAGGTCGGACGCCGCGAACACGGCCGTGTATCTGGACTCCCTTGCCAGAAGCTCCCGCATGGCCTGGTAGCCGTCCTCGAGGCGCCAGCCGGCCCCCGCGGCCATATCCCCCTCCAGCGCGATCCCCTCCTGCTCGAAAGCCCGACGGAAGCCGGCTTCCCGTTCCTGGGAAGGCCGGCTGTCTGGCGACCCGCGGATGAAGGCGATCTTCCG
>JBFMCJ010000487.1 GCA_040754675.1 Bacillota bacterium | reverse complement strand
GGGCTGCTCCAGACCCGGTCGCACCCGCTCCCGGGCGCGCACAGGTAAACGCCCCCGGCCCCCGGCCCGGCCCCAAGCTCGGCCGACGCCAGGTACAGCGCCACCAAAAGCCCGATGCCCGCCAGCACCACGCTCGCCTGCACGAGTCTGCGGTTGCGGCCACCGAGCCTGATGTTACCGCTCTGCGAGCGCCTCGCGCGTCCCATCGGCTTCGACCACACCTTTCCTACCCCGTGCGCCATTTTCGTCGGCTCAGCCTCTTCGCCTGCAAGAGCTTGAAGGGGCCGGCCCGGCCGTGAGTAAAATCACGGCGGCTGAGGAAGGCAAGACGCGGGAGGGGATTCACATTGCGCCCCATTCGGACCTTTTCGGTGGCGCCCTCGCTCCCCGAGCCCATCGCTCGCTTGCAGGAGCTTGCGTATAACCTCTACTGGTCGTGGAACGCCGATGCCCGCTCCCTCTTCATCCGCCTGGACCGCCGCCTCTGGGAGCAGTCCGATCACAATCCCGTTCGCATGCTGACCCTGGTGGGCCGCCGCCGGCTCGAGGAGGCGGCGGCGGACGAGGGATTCCTCGCCCAGTACCGCCAGGTCTGCGAGGCGTTCGACGCCTATGTGCAAAACCGCACCACGTACTTCGCGCAAGCCCACGGCCGGTGGGTGCAGGAGCAGCCTCTGGTCGCCTACTTCTCCGCGGAGTTCGGCCTGACGGAGTGCGTGCCCATGTACTCAGGGGGGCTCGGCAACCTGGCCGGCGACCACCTCAAGTCGGCCAGCGACCTGGGCGTTCCCATCGTCGGTGTGAGCCTGCTCTACCACCAGGGTTACTTCCGCCAATCCCTCAACGCCGAGGGCTGGCAACAGGAGGCTTTCCCCGACTACGACATCTACACCATGCCCCTGCACATGGTGCGCCGGCCTGATGGGCAGCCGCTCACGGTCGAGGCCACGCTTCCAGGGCGCCAGCTTGCGGCGTACGTCTGGCGGGTGCAGGTGGGGCGGCTCCAGCTTTACCTGCTGGACGCCAACACCCCCGCCAACACTCCGGAAGACCGGAGCCTGACCGATCGCCTCTACGGCGGCGACCTGGAGATGCGCATCCGCCAGGAGATCCTGCTGGGCATGGGAGGCGTGCGCGCCCTCGAGGCCATGGGAATCCGCCCGGGGGTTTACCACATGAACGAAGGCCACTCGGCCTTTCTCTCCCTGGAGCGGATCCGGCGCCTGATGGACCAGCACGACCTCACCTTTGCCGAGGCTCGCGAGGCCGCAACCGCCGGCCAGGTCTTCACCACCCACACCCCCGTGCCCGCCGGCCACGACTATTTCCCGCCCGACATGGTGGAACGCTACTTCGGCGACTTCTACCGCTCGATGAAGCTGACGCGGGAGCAGTTCCTCGCGCTGGGCCGCCAGAATCCTGCCAACGACCAGGAGGCGTTTTGCATGACCATCCTGGCGCTCAAGACCGCGGCCTACTCCAACGGGGTCAGCCGCCTGCATGGCGCCGTGGCCCGGCGCATGTGGCAGGGCATCTGGCCCTCCGTTCCCGAGCGGGAACTTCCCATCCAGTCCGTCACGAACGGCGTCCACCTGCTCTCGTGGATCTCCGACGACATGGCCGCACTCTACGACCGCTACCTGGGCCCGCGCTGGCGAACGGAGCCCGACAACCCGGTGGTCTGGGAGCCGGTGCGGGAGATCCCTCCCGAGGAACTCTGGCGCACCCACGAACGCCGCCGCGAGCGCCTGGTTGCCTTCGCCCGCCGGCGGGTGAGGGAGCAGTTGACCGCACGGGGCGCGCTGCCCGCCGAGATCGCCGAAGCGGAGCAGGCCCTCGAACCCGGAACCCTGACCATTGGGTTTGCAAGGCGGTTCGCCACCTACAAGCGCGCCACGCTGCTGCTGCAGGACCCGGAGCGGCTCGTGAGGTTGCTGAGTGACGCCGAACGCCCGGTGCAGATCATCGTGGCCGGCAAGGCGCACCCCCGGGACGACGCCGGCAAGGAGATGATCCGCAACATCGTGCAGTTCGCCCGGCGCCCCGAGGTGCGCCGCCGCGTCGTCTTCCTGGAGGACTACGACATCGCCGTGGCGCGCTACATGGTGCAGGGCTGCGACGTGTGGCTCAACACGCCCCGCCGCCCCGAAGAGGCCAGCGGCACCAGCGGAATGAAGGCCGCCGTGAACGGGGCTCTCAACGTGAGCGTCCTGGACGGGTGGTGGAACGAGGCGTACTCGCCCGAGATCGGATGGGCCGTGGGGCCAGGAGGCGAAACCGCTGAAGGTGAATATCCGGAGTACGTGCGCCGCGATCCGTCGGCGGTCGACAGGTTCGACGCCCAGGCGCTTTTCGACGTCCTGGAGCGCGAGGTGGTACCCCTGTTCTACGACCGGGGCAGCGACGGGTTGCCGCGGGGGTGGGTGGCCCGCATGCAGCGGTCGGTGGCGGCCATCGCCCCGCACTTCAACACCCACCGGATGGTCAAGGAGTATGCCGAGCGGTTCTACGTGCCGGCCGCGGCCCGCGCCGGGCAACTGGCCGCCGACAAGTGGGGGCGGGCGCGGGCGCTGGCGGAGTGGAAGCAGGTCGTAGCGCACAACTGGCCGTCGGTGCGGATCGAGGAGGTGCAGTCCACGGCCACCGACCCGGTGCCCCTGGGCCAGGTTATCACGATCAGGGCCACGGTGAGCCTGGGCGGGCTGCGCCCGGAGGATGTCGCGGCCGAGGTGCTGGTGGGCAGGGTGAACCCCCGGGGGGAGCTGGCCGATTACCGGATCTGGCCGATGAAGGCGGCAAGGCCGCTTCCCGGCGGGCGGTTCCTGTTTGAAGCCCTCGACGTCGCGGTGGAGGGCAGCGGGCTTCAGGGCTTTCAGGTCCGGCTGCGCCCCCTCAACCCGGACCTCGCCGGCCCGCACGAAACGGGGTTGATCCGGTGGGCGGGCAACTGACACATCCATCGACGCAGTCCAACGGGCACCCGGAGCAGGCGCTGCGGCCCCGGGCCAGGGAGTGGGGGTT
>JBFMCJ010000486.1 GCA_040754675.1 Bacillota bacterium | reverse complement strand
CGCGCGGGGACGAGCGCCGCCCCCGGAGCCTCGACCACGGCCGGGCAGGCCGCCCACAGCCACCCGTTCAGGTCCGTCCCGGTCACCGTGACGGCTCCACCTTCCCGGGCCTCGATCAGCACGGCGGTCAGCGCCCCGGTGACGCTGGCGGGCGCGGCTGCACGGGCGGCGCGGGACAGCGCCGCGCGGAACTGGGCTACGTCCACCTCGATCCTCAAACCTCATCCCTCCCCCGGCCACCGGTCACACCATCCTCACAACAGTCCCCCACGGCGGCCGGCCCTGGCCCCGGGGCACCAGCACCCACAGCACGGGGTAAGGAGGCGCTTCTTCGGGGTACCTGCCCTCGCCGTCGGTGAGGAACACCAGGCAGGAGGGCTGGATGCCCCGGCGGCACACCTCCTCGAAAACGGGGCGGAAGTCGGTCCCGCCCCGGCCGCGCACGGGGAAGTCAGGCAGCGGCTCCCCGCGTGCGAAGGTCCGCCACGCGTAAGTGGCGGCGTCGCAGTCCACCACGTGCAGCACCATCACGTCCTCGGCCCACAAGGCCCGGACCTCGGCCAGGAACTGGCTCAGTTCCCCTTCCGTGACCGAGCCCGACGTGTCCAGGGCCACCACGGCTTCCTCCACCGCCTCGCCGCCGAAACCGGGCAGGTACAACCCGACGTGCAGAAACCGCGGGTCGGGCGGCGGCCAGGTGTAGTCGAACCCGGCCGGGGACAGGTGGCGGGCCAGGAGGTCCCGCCAGCTCACCCGCGGGGCGAGCGCGGCGCGCAGCCGCGCCTCGATCCCCGCAGGCAGGTCCCCCGGCCGGCAGGCAGCCAGGGCTGCCGCAACCATCTCCCGCCAGCGCTCCCACACCTCGCCGGACGGCTCTTCCGGCAGATCACCGGGGCTGTGGTCGCCCCACGGCTGCGGTTCGGGGAGCGGCTCGGGCAGGCGCGCGTAGATCTCCTCCGCGGCGAGCCCCGCGAAGGCCGGGTCGTACACCGCGCGCGAGGGCAGGGCGAACCCAGCCTCGCGCAGCAGGGCGTTGGCCTCGAGGTCTATCGCCACCCCCCACTTGAGCCGGTCGCGGCTCCCCCGCCGCCACAGGTGGCCCAGGGCGCAGTGCAGCACCTCGTGGGCGACCACCGCCTCGACGGCGCCCACCCCCTCGGCGGCCGCCAGGCGCTCCACCCACGCCGGGCGGTAGAGCAGCCGGCGGCCGTCCGTGGCCGCGGTCCCGAATGCGCGGGGTTCAGCCAGGAGCAGGGCCGCCAGCGTGCCGAAAAAGGGGTGGCGGACGACCAGCCTGGCCCGGGCGAGCTCAACCAGCTCGCGCGCGGATTTCATCCACAAACACCTCCCGGTGCTCCCGCGCGAAGTCCAAAAAGCCCGGCTGGGCGGCGCACTCGGTGCCCAGGCCGGCATTCCACGCCTCTTTCAGGTAGAGCACCTGGAAGTTGCTGGGAAGCTGCGGGAGCCACCTCACGAATGCCGCCACCTGCGCCCCGACCGGCTTCCGCTTCTTCTTGAGCGCAGCCAGCCTGCTCACCAGGGCGCCGCCCAGCGCCCAGGCGACGTCGGGGCGGTCGGCCGGCGGGGCGGGCACGTCCGCGCCTGCCAGGATGGCGTCGGGGTCCGGCATTTCCCGGCGCACCCGCAGAAAGCCCAGGAACTCCCCCGCGGGGCCGGTCCCCACGCACCCCGCCACCGCCAGCGAAGGCGGGGCCGAGCCGCCCGAGGCGTCGAGCAGGCGGCTCACAAACTCCCACGTGCGCGGCGTCGGGAACGCCACCTGCCCGGTGGGCTTCCACACCAGGTCGGGGCGGAAGGCAATGAACGCGACCACTTCCTCCCGCACCCGCCCGGTGGAGTAGGCCCACGCCCGCCACGCGTCGGCGTCCGGCCTCACACCCTCGGGGCTGACGTCCAGCGCGGGCAGGTCGCACCATACCGGCAGGTGCACCACCCGGTTGGCCAGGGAGGCCAGCATGGCGTAGCTCCCGGACCGGTCGGTCACCCGGTTGCCGGCGGCGACCACGTGCCAGCCCGGGGGCACTTCGTAGCTGTCGAACTTCCGCTCCAGGAACAGCTGCAGCGCCGCCGCCTGCACCGCCGGGGGAGCGCCGGTCACCTCGTCCAGGAACCAGATTCCCTCCCGGCCATCGCGCTTCGGTTCGGGAAACTCGAACGGCGGCAGGTAGCGCGTGCGGCCCGCCGCGGTGTCGGGCACGGGCACGCCCCGCAGGTCCACCGGGCTGCGCCGCGCCAGCCGCACGTCCACAAGGCCCCAGCCGCGCTCTTTGGCCAGGTCCTTGACGCGGTCGCTCTTGCCCACGCCGGGCGGCCCCCACAGCATGGGGGCCAGCCCGGCGCGGAGGCACAGGCCCATGGATTCCACCACAGGGTCGCTCAAGGCCGTTCCCCTCCCCCGGCAAGCCCTTCGCGCCTCGCGTAGTTTTCGGGCTTGAGGGCGGCGTGGACGAGCTCGCGCAGGAAAGCCGCTCGTTCCACCGGCGTTTCGAGTTCGTGGGACACCGTCGTGACCAGGGTTTTGGCCAGCGCTACCAGATGGCGTGGCGGAGCGTGGGCTATAACCAGCGCCGAACCAACCTCGCCGAGCACGCAGGCGGCCAGCGGGCTTTCGAACCGGCGCACCACCTCGTCTCCCCGGCGCAACTCCACCGACACCACGGTGTCGGCTTCGACAGCATCCAAAGGCAGGCTGGCAGGCGGGTCCGCGAGCTCGAGGGCCACCGCGGCCATGAGGCAGTCGCGGCCCTCGGGCTTCATCCCCGCCAGCACCAGGCTGGCGGACACCGCGCGCGCCAGGCCTATAAGCAGTTGCCCGGCGCGGCCGGGGTTTCCGACCGCGATGTGGACCTGGGCCGGGCCAGCCCCGTCCGAGAACGCCGCCACACACTCCCCGCTGGCGACCACCTTCCCTCCCACGCGCAGTTCGGACACTCCCTGTTCGGACACTTCTCATCCCCTCCCCCAGTACCGGGGCCGCGCCCCGGCGCGAATCCCCCTCCCCGCCCCGGCCGG
>JBFMCJ010000485.1 GCA_040754675.1 Bacillota bacterium | reverse complement strand
ACCGGGCGACGAATCCAACACCAAACGGGACTCCAGAGCCGTGGGTGGTAGTGGGTTCCTTTTCTGGGAACCGGGGTGGCTCAAATTTCAGTGGGAAACTGGCTCACTTTTCGCCGGGAATCTGCACCCGCATTTGCCGGAGTGCGCGGGGCCGTGGGACGCGTGGCACTGGCCCAGGGCCTCAGGCGCTGGCACGCCTAGCACGGTAGTCACTAGGTCCAGCGGTTGGCTCGGCTGTTGCCACCACGCGGCGCTTATTCCTTTGGTCCGGCACCCGGCACAGCTCATTCTTCCCTGGGGCCGGATCGGTCGCGCTGCCGTATCCGACGTGCCCGCCCGAGCTGGAGGGACGACCTCTACCAACCACGCGACGGACGACTGCGCGGCGCTTATTTGTCGTTGGAACCCCTGTCAAGTCAAGCGTGCGGCGTGCATGCATACCCCGACCCAGGGTCGACCTGGATTTGCCGGACTATCTCCAATACGTGAAGCCAGTTCAGAGCTCTGCTAATTCTAGCTGACTTCGCCGTGTCCATGGATCGATTCCAACTGCGGTCGAACAAGACCCCGTGTCTACCAGACTCACAGAACAGCTGGATGTTTTCAATATTGTCGTCAATTAGGACGTCCGCGTCGAGGGCAGCCTTGCCCCGGGAATCGGTCGACACCAGGCACCGGTGAGGGATGCCATGCTTGCGTAGCCACCTGCTAGTCAACTCGGCAAGTCTGGGTTGACGAGCAGTAGCTACGTACACCCGATGGCATTTGCAAAGCTGGGTCATTCCAAACAGTGCACCCTCGACGACCGGCATGTTCAGCAAGAACTCGGGGTCCTCCAACGCCTCTTCGATTTCAGTTCTTATGTTCGTTCCCGTGCTCAGCACATACTCCCACGAGGTTATCTCATCGGGTTTGATCAGTATCCCGTACTTCTGTTTAAGTCTGGGGATCAAGGGAGCTATCTGGTCCGCCAGGACACCATCCACGTCGACGGCAATTCTCACTTTCTGTTAGACCTCCCCCGCAGAACGCGGTAAAGCACGATAAGGACAGTAGGAAGGGCCACGGCTACCCCGTTGAGCACGAGGCCGGGGCCGCACCGAGCGAACGCCACTTGATAGCCGACGGCTATCATGACGAAAAAAAGGAAAAAGATCACTAACAGGCCCATCCGACTGGCTTCCCGAGTACCATGCTCGTGCCTGCGCAGTGCACCGCTCGCAATGTATAACGAAAAGACCAGAGGAAACGCGAGAGTGTACTTACAGAGGCTCCCGCGTGTGAGAAGGTCCCTTATTGAGTATAACTGATACCCGTACAGGCCGACAATCAGCAGATCAGCTGCGAACCGGCAATATCCAATCGGTCTGTCCAAGTACGGCCAGACTTCTAGGGAAATGCGGAATTGAACGTAACTCCAGACAACGGAGCCGATCGTTGCAATCACGGCTAAGAAGGAGAGGAGATGCCTACTGGGTTCAAGCAGCACTTCCGCGTACCGAGTGAAACACTCCGCCACGATCACGCTGAAGGCAACGTCCATAAAGGACTTCATTGTTGTGCTTGCCCGAGGCCCGTTGTCGGTAACGGCCCCCTCAGTTCTCTTCAACGGATCGCCCACCCCCCTTCGCCATCGCCATTGGCGTCCCCTGCCATGCGACCGGGGAAGGGATCAGTGCCGCGGCTGTATGCAAGGTCCACATCCGTCTGCTAGCCGCTGGTGCTTAAGTCTTTCGATCGGGCTCCGTGAGGCACCAGACACCGGGGCCGGATATGCTCATGGCTCAATACGCCCCCTTCGACGCATCAGGTACACCAACATGTCGGTCCGCTCCTGCCATCTCTCCGTGCCCGCACTCCCGCGCTCAAGGTCAGCGTCCGACAAGCTTCCTGCCAAGCGATTACGCATCTCCGGCAGGACCTTCTGGCGGGTTGCCCTGCCACCAAAGTATCCGCCCAACACCTCGTTCAGGGTTCGATACAACACGCGCTGTGCAATGACGGCGCGATTCGGGTGACCAGGCAGCCTATGGGTTCGGCTGGCCTTAACCGTCGGCATCGTGTTCTGACCGGGGTCGACCCTGGTTATTGCCGCTGGCGACACGTGCACCCCCCGGGACGCAAGCACATCTTCCACGAAGTCGAGGAGTCTCACAAGCACCGTGTCGACAGCGTCCTCTAAGGAACTGGCAAACCGCTGCAACCTCTCGAAGAGTTCCCTGCTCGATATGGATCACCTTGCCCATGGTGCTCCCCACCTTCGCTGACTTTATACCTGCGCTGCGCTCTCGAACGGGCGCTCAGACTCGGGCTTTCCAGCGGGGGTCCTGGAGGGCAGCGTCGAGTTCTTTGCCGAGAAGGCGGGCTTGCCGGTGGTTCTCTGTGATAGAGGTCAGCCAGGCCTGGATCTCAGTGCGTAGCTCGTCCGGCCATTCCGGGTAGCCGCCGAGGAGTTCGTAGGCTTGCAGGAGACGCAGCGCCGCCGGTCCCCCCTTCTTCATCGCCGTGTAAAACAGACCATTTAGATCGTCCACTCCCTGACCCCAGCATGCCAGGTAGCGGGCCAGCTCCCGGAGGAGTCGCTCCCGGGCTGCGGCTCGCTGAGCAGCCAGCCCGCCAGCGTAACGTCGATCGGCCAACGCCTCCATTTCTTTGACCAAACGGCGTGCCTCCGCATCCGCGGCCTTCTGAACCGAGAGCCAGGCTGCCGGATCGGGTGGATCCCCTGACCACTTATCGAGACGCTCCCTCAACTCGCCCAACGTGCGCACAGGACTTCCGCCTCCGGCCTCAACCCATATGGCCACCGATGAGCGAAACGGCCCCTGCTGGTACGAGCCGATAACCAGGGGATGGCGGTCCCAGGGCCAAGTCAGCTGCCGCGTTATCTTGTGGACGGCCTCGGTGTGGGGTGTAAGAGGGACCACTTCATGGTCGCGCTCCAGGTCTTCCACACGCGCGGACAGGGTTGTCTTCTTCAGCCCGGGCCCGCTGACGGTGAATCTTGTTCCTTTCCGGCGGACCGTCAGGCGGCTCCCGGGTGGCAACG
>JBFMCJ010000484.1 GCA_040754675.1 Bacillota bacterium | reverse complement strand
CTCCCTCACCAGCGCAATCTCCGTGTTGGTCCCCACGTCTACGGCCAGCGCCACCCCCCGGTGCTCCCCAAGCCGGGTGGCGAGGATCACCCCCACGTGGTCACCACCGACGTAACCCGCTACGCAGGGCATGAGGTGCACGTACGCCCCCGCCGCAAAACTCAAAGCCAGTTCCCTCGCCTTCACGTCCACGGGACCGGTCAGGGCCGGCACATAGGGCGCGCGCACCAACTGCCCCACCGGCAGGCCCAGGAGCAGGTGGTGCATGGCCGTGTTCCCGCATACCACCGCTTCGCAAATGTCAGCCGTCTCGCATCCAGCCCGGCGGCAGAGTTCCGCAGCCAGACCGTTCAGCCCCCTCCACCACCGCACCCCGGATGCGGCGGTAGTTATCCGCCGACACGGAGGCATAGCCCAGCCGCGACACCACGTCCTCGCCGTAAGCTATCTGAGGATTGAGGACGGCTCCCGACTCCACGATCTCACCGGTGTCCAGGTACCAGGTACGCCGCCACCTTCGTCGTCCCCAGGTCGACAGCCAGACCCCAGAGAGGCGCGCACCGCGGCCGCACCCCGATGACCTCGTCACCGCGGATCACCGCCCACCCCCCGAAATCCCAGCGCCTCAGCTCGTCTGACAGTGCCCGCAACACCTCCAGATCGTGGCGCATCCCGGCTCCCACCGCCGGGGCCACCCTGTCCGCATCGCCCGCACGTTCGCCCACCACCGGCGGATCAAGCCGGAACTCCACCTGCCTGACCGCGGGCCGGGGATGCACCTCTTGCGCCCCCAGGACTCCCGCCACCTGGAGCCGGCCCCCCCTCAGGCGGTCGAGTTCCACCCGTACGTCCCCCAGCACCCTCACCCGGCACGCCAGCCGGTACCCCGCAACACCCTGCCGTGCCAGGAGCTCCAGCTCCTGCTCGTCGGCACCCGATACGGCCCCACTCACAACCTGCACCAGGCACCGGCCGCACCTCCCGTGACCCCCGCAGGTGGCAACCACACCCCAGTCACCCAGCTCACGACCGGGCAACTGGACCGCCTCAAGCACCGTCGCTCCTCTCGCACCTGCACCCGCCGACCGAGCGGCTGAAACTCAACTACGGGCACAGCGGATCCTCCTCCCCCGCCCGGGCGGTCACAGCCCGATAGGCAGTGAGCAGGTTGCCAGCCGAGGCCCCCTGCGGCACCACTCCGGAGCACGTCCCTACCATCAGGCCCCCGCCGCTCCCCCCTTCGCAAGGCGCCTGCCCTCCTCCATTATCTCGTCTGGCGTGCCCCGCACGAGAAATCCACGGAAAGGCCTCCCACAGTGGTCACCAGCCAGCGGAGCGCCTCCGGCTCATCCGCAAGTAACGTCCCGGCGATCACGTCGATGAAGTCGGCTCCGGCCTCACGCTGCCGGGCAGCCTCCCGCACCACGGCCGCGGCATCCCGCCGGGAAACGACCGCCGCCACACCCTTCCTGCTGTTATTGATCCTCTCACCCACAATCAGCACCCTCGACACCTCCAGGCTACTCCTGGTGCCCGACTTCCCCCTGTACGGGCCGTTCGATGACGGCGACGGTCATGCACCCGGCGGACTTCCCTTGTTGGTCCACTGCACACGTCGTCCCTGACCCGGCAGCCAGCATCTCCACCAGGCATCTGACAGGGTCCCGTCTTGTTCTACGACTTCACACCATGCCCCACCGTCTCACATCGCTCTACATCGGGCGCCAGGGCGTATCCCAGCACCCTCCAGGAAGCGCTCGCGATCCTCCACCCTTATAACCGCAGGCGCGTAACCATCATTCATGTGGAGTCGGGCGATAACGAGATAAGTTTCCCCCGCAATCAAGACTCCCCATTGGCCTGTCGAATCCGGCCGGGGTCGAACGTGTCCCGGACGCGGTCGGGTCGGGGGCAGACCTGCTCGGGTTATAGCACGGCGGGCCAGGTGCGGCATCTCGCTACGGGCTCGGACCTGCGGACACGTAGTCTCTTGCCGCGGCGAGGAGTGTGGAGCAGGCTGGTGGCCACCTCCAGGGCGGCGAAGGCGTCGTCTGCATAGCCGTCGGCGCCTATGTCCCGGGCGAACTCCGCCGTGACCGGTGCCCCGCCCACCAGCACGCGTACCTGCGGCCGCAAGCCGGCTTCAGCGAGGGCGCGGATAGTGCGTTTCATGTGCTTCATGGTGTAGGTCAGCAAGGCAGAAAGGCCAAGCAAGTGCGGGCGGTAGTCTGCTACCGCCTGCACGAAGCGCTCAGGAGCAACATCCACTCCTAGGTCGACAACCTCATATCCCGCCCCCTGGAACACGATCCCCACCAGTGTCTTTCCGATGTCGTGCAGATCTCCCTGCACCGTACCCAGGACTAGGGTGCCAGCCTTTTGCTCCTGCGCCGACCGAAAATGAGGCACCAGCACGCCCAGGCCGGTACGCACGGCCCGGGCGGCCACCAGGACTTCGGGTACACAGAACTCACCGGTGCGAAAGAGTTCGGCCACCCGCTCCATGCCGTCCATGAGGGCAGTCACCAGCGCTCGGGGCGGAAAGCCAAGGGCCAGGCCTTCCTGCAGCAGGCTCCTGACCTCCGCTGCGGCTCCTCTAACCACACAGCCAGAGATAACTTCCCTGCTCACACGATGGACTGACATCGCCTCTCCTGCCCCCCGGGCCCGGCTGCGCGCGGGGAAGCGCTTCGCGAACGCAGCAACCCGACCGCCGGATCAGCCGACGCCCACCAGGCGCCTGGCCAGGCTCACGGCGGCAAAGGCGTTCTCCGCGTATCCGTCCGCCCCTATCTCCCGGGCAAACTGATCGGTGACGGGCGCTCCCCCCACCATCACCTTGACCGCATCCCGCAGGCCACTGCGCTCGAGAGCCTCGATGGTGCTACGCATGTTCAGCATGGTGGTGGTCAGTAGAGCCGACATACCTACGAGGTGTGGCTGTTGTTCTTTCACCACCTCCACGAATTTCTCCGGCGGCACATCAATGCCCAAGTCGGTGACGATGAAGCCCGCCCCCTGTAACATCATGGCCACCAGGTTCTTTCCGATGTCGT
>JBFMCJ010000483.1 GCA_040754675.1 Bacillota bacterium | reverse complement strand
GCGCTCCGGCACGTTCGCGGGGTGCTTGAAGCGTTGCCTGCTCGCAAGGGAGGGGTTCGGGTGCGTCGAGTCCTTGCCGCTTTGCTTACCGTCTTCGTAGTCACGTTGCTGGCCGTCCTGGCCGCTTTCCCGGCCCTGTCAGCCCCGGCAGGGTCCGCTCCGATCGTGCTCAAACTCGGCCACGTGGTCGCGACGGGGCACCCGTACCACTACGGGGCGACCGAGTTCGCCCGCCTGGTTGAGGAGCGGACGGGCGGGCGGGTGCGCATCGACGTCTACCCCGGCGGGCAGCTTGGGCCCGGTGAGCGGGAGGAGATCGAGGCACTCCAGCTCGGCGGCATCGACCTGGTCGTGACCGGCACCGCGGTGCTCGCCAACTTCCTGCCGGACTTCTCGGTCATGGACCTGCCGTTCCTCTTCCGGGACTACCGCCACGTGGACGCCGTCCTCGACGGGCCCGTCGGGGCGGATCTGCTGCAGCGCCTCAACCGCGCCAATCTCAACATCACAGGCCTTTCGCTGTGGGAACAAGGCTTCCGCTACCTCACCAACAGCAAACGCCCCATCAACACGCCGGAGGACGTCCGCGGCCTCAAGATCCGGGTGCAGGAGAACCCCATCCACGTTGACAGTTTCAACGCGCTCGGCGCGCTGGCGACGCCGATGGCGTGGGGCGGCGTTTACACAGCCCTGCAGCAAGGGGTCATCGACGGCCAGGAAAACCCCATCCCGGTCCTCACCAGCCACAAGATTTACGAAGTGCAGCGGTATCTCGCCATGACCGGCCACTTCTACGCGCCGGCCGTCATCATCATCAACACGGGCCGTTTCCGATCCCTGCCCGCCGACGTGCAGGAAGTCCTGCTGAAAACCGCCCGCGACGTGTCGCAGTCCGAACGGGCCGTGGCGCGCCGGATGGAAGCCGAACAGGTTGATGAGCTCCGCCGCCTCGGCATGCAGGTGACGCACCCGGACAAAGCGGCGTTCCAGAGGGCCATGGAACCCGTGTACAACAAGTACCGCAGCCGGTTCGGGGACCTCATCGACCGGATCATCCAGGCGGGTAAGTAGGCGGGCTGAGAGGGCGTGACCGCCTCCGGCGGCGAGCGGCCGGCACTTTCGCAGCGCCCGGCGGTGGCGGGCGGCAGGACAGGGCTGGCCGGGATCGTCCTGCGTACGGGGTCGATGGCCGCACGCGCGGTGGGGTGGCTATCGGATGGCCTGGATCGCCTGACGGTGATGCTGGCCGCCGCGCTCACGGCGGCCATGGCCGTGGCCCTGGCGCTGCAGGTTCTGTTCCGGTTCGTCCTGCGCACGCCTCTTTCGTGGTCCGAGGAGTTGGCACGCTACTGCTTCGTCTGGCTTTCGTCGCTGGGGGCGGCCGGAGGGGTGCGGCGCGGCCTGCACCCCGGCCTCGACCTCCTGCCGGCCAGGTGGTCCGGGAGGGCGCGCCGGCTTGCCGCCAGCCTGGGCGCGGTGCTATCCGCGCTTTTCCTGGCGGTTCTGGCCGTGTACGGATGGCGGCTGGCGGCTTTCAACATGAGGCAGCACTCCCCGGCGATGGGGCTGCCCATGGGGGTCCCGTACGCGGCGATCCCTGCAGGGGCCGGCGTCATGCTGGTGCATCTGCTGGCGAGGGTAGCCGCCTCGCCTTCCGGGCCCGGCAAGGAGGGTGGGCGGTGACCGGGCGGTGAGCACGGTTGCCGGGATCTCCGGCATCCTGCTGCTGTTTCTCGGCCTGCCCATCCCGTTCGCCGTGGGCCTGGCGGCGGTGCTGGGCCTGCAGGCGGGCGCCCTGCCGCTACCCCTTGTGGTCCAGCGGGTCTTCGCAGCGCAGGACTCGTTTCACCTGATGGCCATCCCTCTCTTCGTGCTGGCCGGATCCCTGATGAACGCGGGGGGCATGAGCGAGCGGCTCGTGCGACTTGCCGGCGCCCTGGTGGGGCGGCTGCGCGGCGGCCTGGTGCACGTGAACATCCTCTCCAACGTCTTTTTCTCGGGAATCTCGGGGTCGGCAGCCGCCGATGCCTCCGCCGTGGGTTCCATTCTCATTCCGGGCATGGAGCGGGCGGGCTACCGCCGCGAGCTCGCCGCCGCGGTGACGGCGGCGGCGTCACTCATCGGCCCCATCGTCCCGCCGAGCATTCCCATGATCCTCTACGGGGTGGAAGCGGAGGTCTCCATTGCCCGGCTCTTCCTGGCCGGCGCGATACCCGGCCTGCTGCTGGCGGCAGCCCAGATGGCGGTGGGAGCCTGGGTGGCGCGGCGGCAGGGCCTGCCGGCAGGCCAGGCCGCCGGGTGGCGGGAGATCGGGAGCGCGTTGCGGCAGGCGGCCTGGGCGGCGGCCATGCCGGTCATCATCCTGGGCGGCATCCTGGGCGGCGTCTTCACGCCGACGGAAGCGGCCGCGGTCGCCGTGTTCTACGCGCTGGGCGTGGGGCTCCTGGTTCACCGCGAGCTCGATGCGGCCCGCATCGCCCGGGCCCTGGTCGAAACGGCGCTGACCACCGGGGTCGTCATGCTCATGATCGGGGCGACGGAGGCGCTCGCCTGGATCCTGGCCCGGGAGCGCATCCCCCAGCTGCTGGCCGGGTGGGTGGCCGGCCTGGGCGCCAGCCCCGCGGCCATCCTCCTGCTCATCAACCTGGTCCTGCTCATCATCGGCGTACCGCTCGAGCCGGCGCCCGCCCTGCTCATCCTGGTGCCCGTGCTGATGCCGCTGGTTCTCCGCCTGGGGGTGGATCCTGTCCACTTCGGCGTGATCATGGTGCTCAACCTCGTCATTGGCCTGGTGACGCCGCCCGTGGGGGCCTCCATCTTCGTGGTCTCCGCCATCAGCCGCGTGCCGCTCACGGCGATGACCCGGGCCATGTGGCCATTCCTCCTGGTTTCCATCGCCGTCCTGCTGCTGGTGACCTACGTGCCGGCGCTGTCGCTGTGGCTGCCCTCGCTCGCCATCCGCTGACCGGCCACCGCGGCCGCCGCGCCCGGCAGGGCCTGGCGCGAGGGTGGGGCCGGGCCGCCGGCCGCCCATCACAGGGGAGGCGTGAACCGCC
>JBFMCJ010000482.1 GCA_040754675.1 Bacillota bacterium | reverse complement strand
GGGCTGGATCTCCAGGGGCGTCTTGAGGGTCCGGAAGCTCTCCTCCACTTCCAGGAGTCCCTTGTAGGCCAGGGCCACCTCCTCCGCGGACTGGTGCGAGGTGGTCCACAGCACCCACTTGCCGTCGTAGTGGGCATCCTCCCGGATCTTCGCCCGGTTGACTTGCGGGCGGGTTCCTTCGGTGACGAGGTAACGCCGGGCCGGGCCTTGAGGTACTGCTTCCAGGCCGAAGGGCTTTGCCGTAGCGCCTCTACGAGCCGCGCCACCATCTCGGCCCGCTGGCGCCGGTCATCCGCCGCCGACTCCGGGTTGAAGCAGACCAGCACCCGCCGGTCCCCTTCGCGGTGCAGCTCCTTGACGAAGAGGTTGGGCTTCACCTGCCGGTAGCGGCCGGCACTGGCCAGGGCCTGCCTGGCTGCATGCCAGCGCAGGCGCACCCCGACAATGTAGGGGATCTGGCTCGACTTTTACACTTCCGGCCTCTCTTCGGTGACCGACCCCCTTCAAAGCCCGTCATGACGCGGGGCACCTCCGGAGAGACGCAGATGCGTAGTGGCACGTTTGGGGGTTGCGGCTGGGTGCAACCCTTGACAGCAATGGGATAGATGCCCCATAATGGGAGTGTCATGTTCGTGCGGGTCAACGAGCAGCGCAACAAGGACGGCTCGGTGCGCCGCTATTTGCAGCTCATCGAGGCCATCCGGGTCCACGGCAAGCCCCGCCAGCGGGTCATTGCCACCCTGGTGCGGTGGGACCGGCCGGACGCCCCCCGGCGCATCGACGCCATCCTGGAGGCCCTGGGCGCCTTTGCCGAGCGGCTGACGGTGCTGGACCTCCAGAAGGACCTGAGCGCCGAGGCGGGCCCTGCCTGGGGGCCGGTGCTCGTCTTCCGGAGGGTGTGGCAGGAGCTGGGCCTCGAGCGGCTGTGGACCTGGCTGCAGGAAGAGACGAAGGTGAGCTTCGAGCTGCCGGAGGCCATCTTCGCCCTGGTGCTCAACCGCCTGATGGATCCCGGCTCGCGCAAGAGTCTGGTGGAGGAGTGGCTGCCGACGGTCTGGGAGCCGCGCTTTGGGGGCCTGGCGCTCCACCACTTCTACCGGGCCCTCACCTACGCCCACCGCTTCCATCACCGGGTGGAGGACTTCCTGTTCGCCCGCTTCACGGATCTCTTCCACCAGGAGCTGGAGCTCGTCTTGTGGGACACGACCTCCGTGCGCTTCGAAGGGAGCCACCCGACGCGGCTGGCCCGGTTCGGCAAGGCGAAGGACCGGCGCAGCGACCGGCGCCAGATGGTGGTGGGGGTGCTGCTGACCCGGGAGGGGTGGCCGCTGGCCCAAGCCGTCTACCCCGGCAACCTCAACGACGTGAAGGCGACGCTTTCCATCATCGGGCAACTGAAGCACCGCTTCGCCTTCCGGAAGGTAATCTTCGTGGCCGACCGGGGCTCGGTGGGGAAGCGGACCCTGGAGGCGCTGGAGGAGGCGGGCTTCGAGTACATCGTGGGGATGCGGATGCGGGGCGTGCGCACCGTGCGGGACGAGGTGGTGGGAAGCCCCGGCCGCTACCGGGTGGTCAGCCCCACCCTGAAGGTGAAGGAGGTCGTCCGCCGGGGCCGGCGCTACATCCTGGCCTTCAACCCCGAGGCCGCCGCCCATGACCGGAAGGTCCGGGAGGAGGTCGTCCAGCGGCTGCGCCAGGCCCTGGAGGAGGGCAGCCCGAGCGATCTCATCCACCACAGCCGCTACCGCCGGTACGTGACGATCCGCAAGGAAGCCGTCCAGATCAACGAGGCGGCCATCGAGGCGGATGCCCGCTACGACGGGAAGTTCGTGGTGCTGACCAACACGGACCGGGACCCGGCGGAGGTGGCGCAGTCGTACAAGACGCTCTGGCGGGTCGAGCGGGCCTTCCGGGAGCTGAAGAGCTCGCTGGAGATCCGGCCGGTCTACGTCTGGACCGAGGCGCACGTGCGGGGCCACGTGATGATCTGCTTCCTCGCCTTCGTGCTGGAGTCGTACCTGCGCCACCAGCTGGGGGAGGCCGTCTCCTACCGGGAGGCGCTGGCCGACCTGGCCAAGCTGCGGGCGGTGCCCCTGCAGGTGAAGGGCAAGCGCTACCTGCTGCGCACGGAGCTGGAGGGGACGGCCTCCACCGTCTTCCGCCTCCTGGGCATCCGCCCGCCCAATCGCGTGGAGGAATTGCCTCCCACCCGGGTCGCGTAGTGGCACGTCCATCGCGCGTCCTCTCGAAAGGCCGTCGTCACGGGAAACCTGCAGACCGAGGTGTCAAAGTCGAGTCTGGACCTGCTCCAGGGCCTGCAGGTTCTCGCTGCTCACCATGCCCCGGTCGGCCACCACCGTGAAGTCCCCCACGGGAAGCTGCGTGCAGAAATGCCGGGCCGCTTCGGCGAAGCTGACCACGTCGTTTTGGTCGCCGGGAAAGACCCAGTGGCTCAAGGGGAGCCCCTCCCGGCTGGTCAACAGGGCCAAGCGGACCTGCACCAGGTCGGGCCGGGTGGGGCTGTAGCCATAGCCGGCCAGGCCTAGCGGCCCGCGGCCTTCGAAATGGATGGAGGTGGTGTCAAAGAGGGTCAACGTCACGTCGGCAAACAACCTGCCGGTGAGTACCTGGGTCAGCGCCCGCTCCAGCCCCACCTCGATCGCCGCCAGGGCGGCCAGGGCCCGGTAGGTGTGGTGGAGCCGAATGGCCTCGAAGCCTGGCCAGCGCACCCGCCGCAGCCACTCCCGCACCAGCGCCCGCTCTGAGGAGGGCTCGATGACCCGCCCGAAGACGATGGCCTTGATCACCGTGGCCACATCGAAGGCGAAGCGCCGGCCCCGCAGCTGCTCGGCCAGGATCCGGTCGAGCTCCAGCTCGTGCTACAGGTGCTCCAGCACCATCAGTCGCCCGACCTCCCGGCTGGCCCCGACCTCGACGTCGCTGGGCTCGACATCCTGCCGCCCCTCCGCCCAGGCCACCAGTTGGCGGGCCAGGCGGTGCAGCTTCTCCCGGTCGAGCTGGTCTTCCCGGCCCAGGCTGGCGATGACGCGCTGGCGGGTGC
>JBFMCJ010000481.1 GCA_040754675.1 Bacillota bacterium | reverse complement strand
GAAGACGTTGTAGTCAGAGATCTTGCCCTGCAGCGCGATGGGGATGATACCTTTAGCCTTGATCTTGTCGTTGAGCTTCAGCCACTCGTCCCAGGTCCGGGGCGGCTCCCAGCCGTACTGCTCAAACATCTCTTTGTTGTACCAGAGGTTCCACGTGAGCAGGTCCAGCGAGACACCCCAGATGTTGTCAGAGCCGTCCGTGAGGGTGTAAAGCGTGCTCGGCATCAACGTCTCTTTCCAGGTCTTGTTCTGGAAATACGCGGGCGTGTTCATGGCCTCCGTCAACGGATAGAGGAGACCGGAACGGAGCAGCTCCGCGTTCGTCACGCCCTCCCGCACCAGCCAGACCACGTCGGGGGGATCGCCCTGGAGAAAGCGCGGGCGGAGCACGACGCCGATCCGAGGGTTGCCCCAGAGGTTGACCTTCACATTGGGGTGCAGTCTCTCGTACTCCCGTGCGACGTACTGGAAGTGGTCGAGTCCGAAACCGCCCTGGAACACTGCCACCTCAAGCTCGATCTGCTCTGCCGATGCGACCACACCGACTGTGCACGTGAGCAGGATAATGGCCAACAGGGTGGGCAACAGTCGCTTCAGCATGATGGATGATCCACTCCCTTCTCTTCCCGCAGCCACTGGGGCCGCGGCTCGCTTTGCGTCCCGCTACTCTTTGATGGTCGCGATCATTTCCACTTCGACCGGCTGGTTGTTGGGCAGGTTGCTGGTGCCGATGGCCGACCGGGCGTGGCGGCCCTTCTCACCAAACAGCTGGACCATCAGGTCGGAGAACCCGCCCATGACGGCCGGCTGATCGTGCAAGTCGGGAGCGCTGTTGATGAAGCCTTGCACCTTCACGATCTGGTCGATCCGGTCAAGGTCACCTAGGTAGCGCTTAAGCGAGGCGAGGCAATTGAGTGCACAAAGCTGCGCTGCTTTGTATCCTTCCTCAAGCGACACTTCGGCACCGACCCGCCCGACGATCACGGGCTTACCATTCTTCTCGGGCCCGTGTCCTGAGACAAAGAGCAGGTTACCCACCTGCTTGACTGGCTCCAGTTTCCCAATGGGCGCCATAGGCGGCAGTTCGAGACCCAGTTCCTTCAGCTTCTGTTCAACGCGTCCCATATCTCACCCTCCACACAACGATTGCTCCGCTCCGGTTTAGTGCGGCTCAGAGCAGGGACGGGCGATCTGAACAGGCCTGGATTCCCTCGCCGACTGTTCGATGGCTTCGGTCACGCGAACCTGTTCGAGCGCCTCTCGCGCTCCAGGAAGGCCCTCCATCGTCCCGCGGCGGTAGCCCTCGACAAAGGCCTCGAGACCAGCTTCCCACTCGTGGGGATTCTCCTCCGGGTACAGTTCGAGCGAGTAGGGAGCCCCAACAGACGCTTCGTTGGCGACGACCCGGGCACGGATTCCTTGCTGGTTCAGCTGTGCTGCGTGTGCCAGCAGCTCGTCCACGTCGCCGTCTCTGCGGCACAACTTGAGCCCTCCCCTGACTCCGAAGCCGGGGACCTTGTTGTAGACAGCGGTCCCCTTCGTCCCACCCAGGGCGACGTAGAACTCCACCACCCCCTCCATGTGCTTCACCCACTCTGACTTCACCCTGACGACCGCCCCGTTGTCGAACCAAAACACGCACTCGAGCCAGTCCCAGGTGCCCGCCAGTATCTTCCGTCCACCCAGCGCCGACACTTCCTGCACCCTGGAGGGCTCCAGGTAAAAACCCAGCAGGTCCACCACGTGGCTCAGCAGAAAGTGCACAGGCGAACTACGACTGCTGAATTCTCTGCTCCGTTCTTTCCACATCGAGAGCGGAACAGCGATGCTGTCGTCGAGGCGCGCCTCCCCGTGCGTCACCTCACCCATCAACCCGGCCTTGACGAAGTAGCGAAGGGCCCGGTCGAGAGGGTAGAACCGGTTCAGGAACAGGACCCCGAGCTGGACACGATTCTGCTCGCAGGCCGTCAACATCGCCTCGGCGTCGGCCACCGTGGTCGCGAGGGGTTTCTCGCAGAGGATGAGCGGGACCCTTGCCCTTGCCGCCAGCTCCACCGGCTCCCGGTGCAGCCAGTCGGGAGTAACGACGAGGGCTATGTCAGGTCTCGTCTCGTCCAGGCACTGCTCCACGTTCACGTAGGCCTTCCCACCGACCTTCGAAGCCAGCGCCTGGGCTGCCTCCGGACGCACATCGCAGACGCCTTCGATGTCGACTAGGCGGGACCGTGTGAGGTACTCAGCGTGCTGGTTGCCCATCAGTCCCGCTCCAATCACGACGCATCGGCCCGCCATTACGGGAGGCCTCCTTCCTGTTGAGCCGGACACAGCCGGGTGCGGCCTGGCCGCGCTGCCTAGCCCTTGACTGCCCCGGCTAACATTCCGCGCAACAGATACCGCCCGGCAATTCCAAACAAGGCGAGAACCGGGATCGTCATAAGCACCGAAGCTGCCATCATCCCGCCCCAGTCGGTTTCGAACTCGCCCTTGAACAGCGCGAGCGCGACGGGCAGTGTCCGGGACCGGTCCGAGGACGTGAAAACGAGTGCAAAGAGGAACTCCTCGAAGGCCGTGATGAACGCGTACGTGGCCGTGGCGAAAAGCCCTGGGAGAATGGCTGGCATCGTGATCCGGACGACCGCACCCAGGCGCGTGCAGCCATCGACCTGGGCCGCATCCTCGAGTTCAGGCGGGACGCTGGCTACGTATCCTCTGAGGAGCCAGATGGCCAGCGGTGACGTCTGGACGACGTAGGCGAGCGCGACGCCCATGAGCGAGTTGACCAGGCCAAGGCGCGTGAGAATGATGAAGTACGGGACGAGGACGACAGCACCGGGTAAGAGCTGCGTGAACAGCACCCCCAAGCCGAACGCTCCGGCCCCGGGAAACCGGAATCGGGCAAAGCCGTAGGCGGCCGGCGTGCCAATGGCCAGGCTTATCAGCACGCTCACGGAAGAGACGACCAGGCTGTTGAGGAAGGCCCTCGGAACACTGCTCTCCATAAGCACCCGTCGATAGTGTGAAAGGGTGGGTGACTCGGGCAGCAGGCGAGGGGGCACCGTGAACAGCTCGCTCGGGGCTTTAAGAG
>JBFMCJ010000480.1 GCA_040754675.1 Bacillota bacterium | reverse complement strand
GCGGGCTTGCCGCCGGCGGGTTGGGCCTGGCCGCCATGATAGTCACGGGCTTGGCCGGAGCCGTGCTGCAGGGCACGGTGGTCGAACCTTACCTCCCCTCGGTTCTGGTGGGCAACGTCCAGTTCCTCCTGGCCGGGACCGGCGATGTGGACATATGGGCGCGGCTGGTCAGGCCCGGGATCACAGCCTTCGTGTTATCCGCCCTGTTCCTGCTCCTCGGCTATCGGAGGTTCAGGCGCCAACCCCTTCCGTAGTCCCCCGGTTCCGCCTCTCTGCTGCCGGAGTTGGGCCATAGGTGTCCCATCGCGTGGGGCGGTCCGGTTTGCCCCTAGCCCTCCACGATGCGGGCACAGCGCGGGAGGACGATCGCCTCGACCGTGGGGACCCTCGAACCGGGATATGTGGACTGACAATCCGCGGCATCGGAAAAAGGAATGCGGGCGGTGAGCACCATGTCACCGCCCGCGTTCACTTCTGCCCGGGGGAATAGGGCCTGCACCAGGTCCCCCTGCTCTTCGGGGCTGAGTTCCGTGTCGATGTTGACCAGGGCCGCGAAGTACTCAGTGATGTACTCAACCTCAAGGGCGGCGGACCGGGCCAGCTGGTCATGCAGGCCTGCAAGCCGCTGCTCCAGGGCCCGGTGCTCAAGGTCGAGGTTCTTCCGCTCGGCATCCAGGAGATCCCGTTCCCAACTTCCGTCCATGTAGAGCCGAAGTAGGCGGCTCTTTTTCATTTGCAGAGCTGCCTGGATTCGTTCGATTTCACTCGTCAGCCGTCGCTGTTCACTTTCATCGTTCCGGAGCCGGATCAGCCGGCGGGCAACAGCGGGCTGTGAGCCCAGGAGCTTGATCGCAGCCAGCACCCGGGCATCAAGGTGGTCTGCGCGGTGTCGGGTCCGACACCCGTGATCTTTCCCCCGTTCGGCTCCGCGGTGCTTGTAGTAGACGTACACATATCGGCGGCCGTTAACTGTGGTGGCTATAGTCTTGACTTGCATGAGCCGGCCACACTCCGAGCAGACCAAGATGCCGGCGAGGATGGCCCGCTCCCGGCAGACCTTGAAGTAGCGGAACTCCTGGCTACGCTTGTCCATGATCTCATTACACTTCTGCCAGAGGCCGGGGTCCACAATGGGTTCGCAGGCGTTCGGGATCTCCAGGTACTTGCCGTTGACGGTCCAGGCGTAGGTCCCGCGGTAGACCGGGCTCCGGATGATGTGACCCACCAGGCCTTCACTGATGCCGAACCGCCGGGCGATCCGCCGAGATCCCCAGCCCTCAGCGTACAACTGGAAAATCTCTCGAACGATGGGCAACCCGGGCCCGCCCGGAACCAGCTTCTTGTGCTCCTTGTCAACTACATAACCCATGGGCGGTTTCCCGAGCCAAATTCCCCGCCGCAGGGCCTCCTCCCGGCCCCGCTTCATCGCCTTGATTAACTTCCGGCGCTGGTGCCGGGCGAATAGGTTGAATACGTCGGACAACAACTCGCTGTCCTCGTCACCAAAGTCGATCTCGTGGCTGGGGGTAAGCACCCGGACGCCGGCCTGGCGGATCTCCCGCTTCAGGAGTTCCCAGTCCACCGGATCCAGACGGGACAACCGGTCTTGATCCACCACCAAGATGATCGAGAACTTGCCGGCAGCCATGTCGTCTCGCAGTCGGTCAAGGCCCGGTCGGGATGCTTTCGCCCCGCTGGTCTGGTCTATGTACACACCAGCAATCTCCAGACCACGGCGAGCGGCCAGGTCGCGGAGTTCGCGTTCCTGGCCGCCCAAGGAGTACTTCTGGAGATCTTCGTCAGTGCTGATACGGCAGTAGATTGCTGCTCGCTCCAAGACGTGGCCCCCCTGATTCGTCCCATAAGGTTATCTCCGGCATGTCCAGCCACACCCTGCCGGGCAACACCATCCCAAATGAGCAACAGTATCAGTGGCAGGTGCGCGTCTGGGACCGGGCGGACGTGGCCGGGCCGTACTCCAGCTTGGTCAACTTTCAGACCTCCGCACCACCTGCGGTGTCAATCCTTGACCCACCCGACGCTGGGGTGTACGGTACGGGCATTCTGAGGGTGTACTGGTCATACTCCGATCCCGCGAATGACCCACAGGTGAAATACCGCGCCGTCCTTCGTGACTCGGCTAACAACGTGATTGAAGACTCCGGCGAGGTTGCGAGTGGCGCCACCCAACACCAATTCGCCACCATGCTGGTCAATGGCCAGCAGTACAGCGTACAGATTACGGTGTGGGACGGCTACGGCTTCAGCGCGTCGGATAGTCATACCTTCACGGTGAGTTACAGTCCACCGCCAACGCCGACTATCGGCGTGGCGGGAGAAGACGCTCAGGGGCGTACCAGGATCACGGTCACCGACCGCGATCCCGCCGACCCATTGGCCCCACGGACAGTCTTCAACTGGCTGTACCGCCGTGAGGGCGATGGCCCCTGGCTCCGCATCGCGCAGGTGGACAAGAACGGCGAGTATTACGACTACGCGGTGGCCTCGGGCGTGCACTACACGTACAAGGTTGTGGCGGTGTCCGACTGGGAAACCACCGCCGAGAGCAATGAGGCTTCCGCAACCATCTCATGGTCGGTAGGCCTATGGCTGAACCTAGCGTCCGACCCCGGCGGCACGAGGGTTCTGATCGAGTACCACCACGACCAGGAGGAGAGCAGCGAGGCACAGGGTGAAGCCATGTCGTTCGCCGGCCGGGAGTACCCGGTTTGGGAGTTCTCCGAGCACAGCCAGGCCGAGATCCGCGTCTCCATCACGATCACCAAGGAGCAGGCAGCCAAGCTGGAGGTCCTGCGCAGACTCCATTCGGCCCGCGGGCCGGTTGTCTGGCGTGACCCGAGAGGCGTGAAGCGGTTCGTCGTCCTGCCGACCCTGCCGCTGATCCACAAGCCCTTCGGCTGGCAGGGGAACTGCGCGGCGTCATCTGCGACTATTCGGAGGCGATCTAAGCGCAAGTTCCCGGCCCTGAACAGGGCTTAAGTTCAAGTACGGCGTGGGTTTCCGCGCTATTTCTGTTTGAATTTTGTAGCCACGAAAAGTGCGAGGAGCTGGTTGACAAATGCGGTGGGAATGATAC
>JBFMCJ010000479.1 GCA_040754675.1 Bacillota bacterium | reverse complement strand
GCGTTGCTGGAGTGCGTCGCCCATCAGGTTGAACCCCATCACCGCCACCATGATGGCCGCGCCCGGAAAGACGGTGGCCCAGGGGGACAGCTCCAGGTAGCCCCGTCCTTCGCTGACCATCTGGCCCAGCGAGGGTGCCGGGGGCTGCACCCCCAACCCCAGGAAACTGAGCGCCGACTCAAAGAGGATGGCCGTTGCCAGGCTGTTGGTCACCTGCACCAAAACCGGCCCCATGATATTCGGCAGAACATGCCGCCACATGATGACCCACTCGGTTTGTCCCAACGCCCGGGCCGCCTCGACGAAAGGCTGGGCCCGGGCGGACAGGGTCGGGCCCCGGGCGATGCGGGCGAAAATGGGGATGTAGACCACGGAGATGGCGACCACGGTGCTGACGAACCCGGGCCCCAGCACCACCACGATGGCGATCCCGAGCAGCATGACCGGAAACGCAAAAAGGACGTCCATACTCCGCATAATGAGGGTGTCGAGCCGCCCTCCGACGAACCCGGCGGCAACGCCCAGGGCCGTCCCCGCGGCCGCCGATCCGGCCACCGACCCTGCGGCGATGGCGAGGGACGAGCGTATGCCCCAGAGGACGCGGCTGAGGATATCCCGGCCGTAGAAGTCGGTTCCCAGCAGGAACGGCCACCCCGGCGGCGCCAGCCGGCTTGCCCCGTGCATCTGTGTGGGGTCGAACGGGGCGATCCACGGCGCGCCAAGCGCGGCCGCCACGCACACGGCGAGAATGGCGATCCCGGCGCTCCAGCCTCCGGGTGCCCGGCGGCTGGTTCGGCTGGGCCGGGCCTGCGTGTCCTCGGAGCCCCTAAGTCGCGTGACCGGTGCCGGACTGCTCGAGCTGCCTGCCATCACCGGTACTCCACCCTTGGATCGATGGCCGCGTACAGCAGGTCCGTCAGGAGGTTGACCACCACGAAAAGCGCCGCGACGATGAGCACCACCGCCTGCAGGACGGGGTGGTCCCGCTGGACGATGGCCTGCAGCCCCAGGCGTCCGACCCCCGGGATGGCAAACACCTGCTCGACTACTACGGCCCCGCCCAGCAGGTACCCGGCCACGATGCCCACCAGGGTGACCACCGGCAGCAGGGCGTTTCGCAGCACGTGCTTGAACAGGACGACCCGCTCCGCAAGCCCCTTGGCCCGGGCGACACGGACGTAGTCTTCGCCCAGCACCTCCAGCACCGAGGCCCGCACCATGCGCGCCACCGCCAGCCCGTTGGGGATGCCCAGGGTGAGGGCTGGCAGGAAGAAGCTCTTGAGGCTGTCGAACGGCCGCGACCACAGCAGCGGGTAGTCGAGCAGCGGAAACCACCCGGTATGAACGCTGAACGCCAGGATGAACAGCGCCCCCAGCCAGAACTGCGGCACGGACAGCCCCACCATCACCAGCACCCGGTAGCTTGCCTGCCACCAGCGCCGGCGAGAGGTGGCCGCCGCTATCCCCGCCGGCACCCCGATGGCGAGGGCGACCACCAGGCCGTACACGGTGAGCTGGACGGTGACCGGGAGGCTCTCGCCCACGAGTGCCCCGATGGGCCTCCCGGTCCTCACCGACTCACCCAGGTCTCCCGTGAGGATGCGCTCGGCCCACAGGCCGTACTGGACCAGGATCGGCCGGTCCAAGCCGAGCGAGTGGCGCACCGCCTCCAGCACGGCCGGATCGGTGGTCTCGAACCCCACCCACATCTGCGCCGGGTCGCCGGGAATGGAGTGCATCATCAAAAACACGAGAAAGCTCACGACCACCAGCACCGGCGCCAGCAGGATCAGGCGCCTTGCGACGTACGCCTGTACCAACTCTGATCCCGCCCCGGCTACCGGCTCGTCATCCACACCGCATCGAGGCTGGTCAGCGATCGGGTTGACGACAGTACAAAGCCCTGCACCCGATCCCGCCACGCCCCGTACACCGTCGGGTACGTGAGCCACAAGAACGGTACCGTCTCGGCCAGGCGGCGCTGCAGTTGGCCGTAGATGGCCACGCGCTCGTTGGCATCGGTCGTGACGCGGCCTTCCTGCAGCAGGCGGTCAACCTCGGCGTCCTTGAACTTGAAGACGTTGGTGCTGCCCGTCGAGAAGACGTGCCGGTACAGGTGCAGGTCCGGGTCCGTGGAACCGCCGTTGAGCGACACGAACGCGTCGAAGTCGCTCCGGCGCCACCGGTCCAGGAACGTAGCGAAATCAACCTGCTCGATCTCGGCCTGGATGCCAACCCGCTTCAGCTGCTGCTGCACGACCTGCGCGATCTGCAGCGCCTCGGGCACCGTCGGGATCGGCATCACCTTGAGGGTGAATCCCTGGGGATACCCTGCCTGCTGCAGCAACTGCCGCGCGCTGCTCACCCGGTCCGCCTCCCGGTAGAACGGGAGCTCGGAGGGGGGCAGGGGGTTCCACTGGCTCACGGTGGGCGGGATAGGGCCGGCGATGGACGCCTCCCCGGAGTAGACGACGTTGACCAGTTCCTGACGGTCGACCGCCAGGGAGATGGCCTGCCTCACCCGGTTGTCGGCCAGGGGGCCTCGGGTGGTGTTCAGCCCCAGGAGGCTGTACGAGAGGTCCGGCACCGACTGTACCACGACGCCCGGTTGGCGCTTGAGGATGGCGGCGGCCGTGGCATCAAGCCCGAAGCCGACGACCAGGTCGATGTCGCCCGTTCGCAGCGCGGAGCGTAACGTGGCCGGGTCGGGGATCACTCGGAAGGTGACCCGGTCAAGGTAGGGTAGGGGCTTTCCATCCTGACCCGTCTTCCAGTAGTCAGCGAACCGCTCCAATACCACGGTGTCGGCGCTGAACCGGGTCAGGCGGTACGGCCCCGTGCCCAGGGTCTGGGTCCGGGGATCGGACACGGTGGCGGTGAAGTTACTGGGAACGACGGCCAGACCGGCCAGGAGGTTGAGGAACGGGGCGAAGGGCTCCTTGAGGACGAACTGCACCTGCAGCGGGCCACGCACCTCGATCCGCTCGATGGGCGGGAGCTGGCTCGCGCGGGGCGACTTGGTCGCCGGGTCGAGGATCCGGTCGAAGGTGTACTTGATGTCCTCCGCCGTCAGCGCCGAACCGTCGTGGAACTTCACACCCGGACGCAG
>JBFMCJ010000478.1 GCA_040754675.1 Bacillota bacterium | reverse complement strand
ACCAGCTGCACCGTCTGCTCCTGCGTCGGAGCCGGCCGCAGGTAGAGCACCCGCACGCCTCGTTCCTTGACGGCCCGCATGTAGCGGGCCGCCGACGCAGCTACGCCCGATGCAGCGATCTCCTCAGCCTTCATGCTGTGAACCGGGACGGCAGCCAGGCCCAGCCGGCGGGCCAGCCCCCCGGCCCCCCGCTGGGACGCAAACTCCACCAGCCCGAGGGCGTAGCCGGCGTCGCGCAGCGGCTCCTCGACCAGGCCCGGATCGGGCACCTTCGGCCCCTCGAAGATGACGATCCGGCTGGCCGGAAGACCTCCGGCATCGGCCGCTGCGGCCACCGGCCCCAGGCGCTTTCGATCCCCGTACCGCAGCAGAACCGGCAGGCCCGCCTCCCGCGCCGCGGCCAGCGCCTCCTCCGGCATCCCCACGCCGAAATCCAGCGCCCCGGGCATGGCCGCCGGTACCAGCTTCGGATCCTGCCCGGGAAGCAGCAGCCAGGTGCCAGCATCAGGCGCTGCCTTCCCCAGCCCGGCCAGGGCCGGCAGGTAGCGGCCCAGAAGGGCAGCCTGCTGCGGGCTGACGGCCAGCGCCTTTCCCTCCGCCACGAGCCCGCCCACCGTCTGCTCGGGGACGGCCAGCGACGTCAGCCCCGCCTCCGCCAGCGCCTTCAGCACGTCGGCAGCGCCGGCTCGCCACTCCCGAGCCGCGCCGTCCAGCGCCTGCCAGTCCATGGTGAGTTCGACGGGGCCAGGGGGCCCGGACTCAAAGCCAACGCGCGGTACCAGCACCGCGGCGGACGCCGCCAGTCCCGCCGATAAAAGTACCGCCCCGCCGAGCCAGGCTGTTCGCCAGCTATTCACGCCCGTCAACCGAGCTTTGCGCCTGCCTTTGCCATGCGCTCAAGGTGCCTGCCTGTAGCTCCCAAAGATGTGAAGTTCGCCGTCACCGGTCTCGACCCCGCTGATCACCACCGGGACGGGAAGATCTCCCAGTTCGACCCGCAGGACGGTGTCCGCGCCGCTCAAGCTCAACTGCAGCGCCAGCGCTCCGTCCTGCTCGATGGAGAGCCGGTCGGGCACCAGCACCACCACGTTGCCGCTTTCCACGGTCAGCCGCCCGTCAAGGCCGAAGCGCACCACCTGGTCCTGCACCTGCGCTTCAAGCAGAAGCCGCGGCCCCTCGGGCAGAAGCTTGACGTACAGGAGCCGCGCCAGTTCATTCGTTGCCTGCAGGTAGCGGTTGAGCGACTGCTCGCTCATGACCAGCTCCAGCGTGAGCTGGCGGGCTGAAGAGATGGCAAGCCGCCCGGTGCTGGCGCTCGCCGCCAGGTCGACCTGGAGCCCCTCGCCGTAGAGGCTGAAGCGGTCGGCCACGATCTGCCCCACCCGCAGTCCCTGGCCCGTCACCTCCAAACGGTCAACGCGGCCCCGCAAGAGCCCGAGGGCCGGGCGGGTCACTACCCGCACATCCAGGGAGCCTGCCTGATCCACCCTGGCCAGGAGCGCCTGGCGGATGCTGTGCGCGGCCTTTGCGGGCAGCGACGAACTCCACGCTGAGACCGCCGCGCCGGACGCAAGAAGCGCCACGCCCGCCAGGATCAGGAGTGACGGCCTGAACCCCAACCGGGCCCGGCCTGCCCCCCTCGTCATCGCCGGGCGGGCGCTCCGGCGGCCTGCCAGCGCAGGTATGCCTCGATGAACGGCTGCAGTTCGCCGTCCATCACCGCCTGCACGTCGGCGGTCTCGTAATCCGTCCGGTGGTCCTTCACCATGGTATAGGGCTGGAAGACGTACGACCGGATCTGGTTGCCCCAGGCGATCTCGCCCTGCTCGCCTCGCAGTTCCTCGATCTTCTCCCGCTGCTCGGCCATCTTCCGCTCCAGGAGCCGGGCCTTGAGAATCCGCAGCGCCGCCTCCCGGTTCTGGAGCTGGGAGCGTTCGCTCTGGCAGGAGACCACTATGCCGGTGGGCAGGTGCGTGATGCGCACTGCCGACTCCGTCTTGTTGACGTACTGGCCGCCGTGCCCGCCAGCTCGGAAGGTCTCGATCTTGAGCTCCTCCGGGTTGATATCCACGGCCATGTCGGTGGGCAGATCCGGCAGCACGTCTACCGAGGAGAACGAAGTATGGCGCCGCCCCGATGCGTCGAAGGGCGAGATCCGCACGAGCCGGTGAACGCCCTTTTCGGCCCGCAAGTACCCGTACGCGTTGGGCCCCTTCACAGCCAGGGTGACGCTCTTGATGCCTGCCTCGTCACCCGGCAGCAGATCCAGCACCTCGACCTTGAAGCCGCCCTCCTCCGCCCACCGCCGGTACATCCGCAGCAGCATCTGCGCCCAGTCCTGCGACTCGGTGCCGCCGGCCCCCGGGTGGATGGAGAGGATGGCGTCGTGCCGGTCGTACGGGCCGCTCAGGAGGGTCTCGATTTCGAGCCGGTGAAGCGCGGCCTCGACCCTCTCCAGTTCCTCCAGCAGCTCCCGCCCCATGCCGGACTGGGAGACCGGCTCACCGGCTTTCCCGGCCTCTTTTGCCTCGGCGCTGGCCAGTTCAAATAAAACGGCCAGGTCCTCCACCTGGCGTGCCACGATCTCGTAGGATTCGAGCGTGCGGCGCAGCTGGCGCAGCTCCTCGATCAGAGAACGCGCCCGCTCCCCTTCGTTCCAGAAGCCCGGCCGGGCCATCTGCTCTTCGAGCGCGGCCGCGCGCTCGCGCTTGTTGGCGATGTCAAAGAAACTCCCTCAATTCGGCCGCCCGGCGCTTCGCCTCTTCAATGCGCCCGCCGAGCGGGCCCCACTCGATGATGTCGGGCTTGCCTTGTCCCACGACGCCTCTTACCCCCCACACCGGCGTGATTACTGGTTGCGGCCGTGGCAGTGCTTGTACTTCTTGCCGCTGCCGCACGGGCACGGGTCGTTGCGGCCCACCTTGACCCCGACCCGCCGCTGCACCACCTGGACGCCCTGCTCGGCCCCGGAAGAGTCCGCGCCCTCGGCGGCCTGGCCGGCGGGTGCTGGCCGCGCCGCCGGCCGCTCCCGGCCTCGGCCACCCCGGCGGGCCGCCGGCGCCGACCCCTCCTCGCTGCGGGTGAGCACGACGTTGCGGGCGCGCCGGCGC
>JBFMCJ010000477.1 GCA_040754675.1 Bacillota bacterium | reverse complement strand
ATCGGCCCAGGGCGCGTTCCCTCAACATGTACGTGTACGGCCCTGAGATCGGCTACCGTCAGGTACTCTGGATGAAGGCGAGGACGACGTGCGCCAGCCCTGGGCAGGGGTGATATCCTGGGATACCGGCAGGACCCCTTTACGTATCCAATGCTGCCGGGTTGGGCCCCGGAAAGGGGCACGAATCGTGAACTGGGTCGTATCGGTAGACGGGTCTGTAGCCCCAGAGGAACTCGTCCGGCTCTACGACTCCGTCGGCTGGCACAAGCACGCTGCCCTGGATGTCGCCACCGCTGTGCTTGCCAACTCGGATGTGATCGTTTGCGCTCGAGCGGGTGGCGAACTGGTAGGTTTCGGTCGCGCACTCACCGATCGCATTCTGTACGCCGGCATCTACGACATGGTCGTGGCGCCGTCGTTTCAGCGCCAGGGCATCGGAACGGCGATCCTGAAGGCGCTCCTCGGCGAACTGCGCGGCGTTCGAAAGGTCTGCCTCAGCACGACAACCGGCGCCGAAGCGTTTTACCTCAAGCACGGTTTCGAGCCGGGGCAAGGCTATTTCCACCTCTATCAGTGGTGAGGGAATGCGACGGGCCATTCCTCCGCGAAGTTCCGTCCCGCAAGCCCGGCGCTCGAGGATTTCCTCACCATGGCGAGGCCCTGTTTGTTGCTGACAGTCGCCAACAATCCTGCGTTTGGCCGCCAGGAACGCATCGTGCCCGCCGAGGTAGCCGTGCCTTAGTGCAGCACCGGACCCGGCCGTCGATCTCCCGAATCAGGCGGCGCTAACCAGGGCTCGGGAGCCACGTGCAGACCTGACCTAAGAGCTATTCGCGACGTGGTACTGCACGTGAACCGCCCTCCGTGCCCCAGACGTCGGCGGCGCCTGAAGACCCCTCACTGCGTTCGCCAAGCCGTACGCTGAACCCTGCGGCGTTCCCAGGCAGCAGGCTGAAGAGGCCGTGGGCCGGCCTGCCGGGGCATGGTTCACCTCTGGGGACTCCTGCTGTCGCGCGGCCGCGCCATGCGGGTTCCTCTGTCTCCGTGGCTGCGACACCCAATGCCATGATGACAGTGGACAAGGTCTGCGTCAGGGGGGAACTACTGATGAGGAGACGATTTGTGCTGGTCGGCCTCCTGTTGTTGCTGGCGATCGGGACGGCGGCTTGCTTCAAAGTGGAGCAGCGCCTCGACCTGAGCAAGCCCGACAGCGCCGTGATCACCGCTCGCCTCATCGTTGACAAGACGTATGCGGGCGCGGAGGTCGATCTCTTCCTGCAGTCGCTTAACCTGGCGGTGCCCGGGCTGCGGAAGACGGCCAGCTTCCACCGCTACGAAAAGGGCGAAGCGATGCCCAACGTGGTCTACGAGTGGACCGGAACTCCGCAAGATATCGACGATTTGCCCTTCACACTCGAACAGCAGGATGATGGCACGTACTCCTTTTCCTACCCGCTGGGCCCGTTCGAGGGCTTTTCGGATCAGACCGAATCGGACACCGTCCTGCTCTCGGTCGAGGTGGTGCTGCCCCGGGAGATCGACATGGCCAACACCACCCGGGTAGACGGGCGCACGGCCCACTGGGATCTGCGGCGTGCCGACCTGTCCAAGGGTATCCGGCTGCGAGCCATTACGAAATAGGCACACACCCGGGGGCACCGGCGACCTCCGACCGGTCTGAGCCGGGCCCCGCGGTCACTTCCGGCACACTGCTGATGAGGGCCGCCGCCCGTGCCCCCTTGAGCCCACCGTGCTACTCCAGGTAGGCAACGCTCGGGTCGGACCAAGGCATCCCGGGGTCGGGAAAGCGCGGGACGCGGGATCTCGAACGCTCCGGTCCACCTTCCCCCTGGTTGGAAGGAAGGCGCGCTGGGGAACGCCATAGGGAGGCAGCCCTGGCGCACCGACGGCGTAACCTTCACCCTGAGCAGGTGCGGGACGGGCTCCTGGTGATGGCGCTTCGCTGCCTTCGTAAACTCCTGGGGCGCCGCCCAGCGCTCTAGACAACGGGCCGTGCAGTAGGCGCCGGGCTGCCGCCCGGGTCGCCACTGAGCGTCCTAGAGACCCCTCGCCAGCGCGCGCCGGAGTGTTCGACAACCGAGTTTGTCGTAAAGCCCAACCGGCCTACCTGCAAACTCCCACACATCGACCCCCACTTCAACGCCGGATGGTGGCAAACGCTTCGCTACATCAGGCTCTTCCCGCTCTACTTCATGTTCATCAACGCATTCAAGAGCTGACCGGAGTTTTTGCGATATCCTCTGGCCTTCCCCAAGGTGTTCACTCTCGACAACTTCCGGGCGGGGTTTGCCGGGAAGGACTTCCTGCTCTGGTTCTGGAACAGCACCGTGCTGACCGCCGGATCCATGGTGCTCACCGCGGTGCTGGCCGCGCTGGCAGCGTACGCGTCCGCCCACATGAGATTCCGCGGGCGGGACTTCCTCTTCAACCTCATCGTCCCGCTGATGGCCATCTCGCGATGGTCGTCAATGCGGGGGGCTGTGGAACGAGCTCATGATTTGGTCTTCCTTCAGTCCTTAGGAACTGTGTACCCTCATGGTGGGCATCACGCTCTTCCGCAACCGCTTCACGCTGAACGTTTCCTGTTATCATGGCGGGGCTGGTGGCTGTCACGGTACCCATGCTGGTCCTGTGCGCGGCCGGGCAGCGCTACCTCATCCGTGGCCTGATCACAGGCGCAGTCAAAGGGGAGTGACGGGGTAACCGACGTGGACCCAAACACACCGCGGGGCACCCACTCCACTGAGCACCACCCCATCCACCAAGAGCTCGCGGAGACCGCGCTCGCGGTTGAGTAGACGCTCCAGGCGGCGGAGGCAGCGATCAAGACCCCGCCGGAGTGGCTCGATACAGGCAGCCTGCGAGCCGTGGCAGGTATCGGCTGCGATCGGGGCGTCCCTTCTCCACCGGGTGACCGGTCTAGGATGACGTGGCTACAGCGCCGCACGGTACGGAATCTTCTCCGCACTTCTGTTAGAGGAAACTGTAGAGAAAGGGGTAGACCGCGGCTGTCAGCTTCCATATTGGTTCCAGACCACCAAGGGCCTAGCCCGCACACGTCGAACCTGTCCGCCGGAAGAGGGCGAGGGAGTGGT
>JBFMCJ010000476.1 GCA_040754675.1 Bacillota bacterium | reverse complement strand
CTGCTCCCCCGCCCGCAGCCGGCGTCCCGGGCAAGGACGCCGCCGGCTGCGCGCCCTGGATGGGGGGTCGCCAGCGGATCGTTACGCTCCACGCCTGGGGGGTCAGGCGCCGTGAGCGGCGGTCCGCCGGGCGGCCCCTTCTCGTTGCTCAACGCTCTCTTGCGCCTTCTCGGCCCCGTTCGCCTGCGCATCGGCCCCCTGCACCTGTTGCACGAGCTGGACGAACAGGTCCCTGCTGACGAACTCGCGCCGGTCCGCCAGCGCCTTGAACATCCGGAACACCTGGCGGAACTGGTCCTCGGGCAACTTCACGCCCATCCGCTCAAGCTCCAGGCGCACGGCGTGGCGGCCTGAGTGCTTGCCCAACACGAGCTGCGACCCGCCGGCGCCGACCTCGTGCGGCTGCATGATCTCGTAGGTCAACGGGTTTTTGATCACGCCGTCCTGGTGGATGCCCGACTCGTGGGCGAAGGCGTTGGCTCCGACCACCGCCTTGTTGGGGGGAACCGGGACGCCCGTGACCCGGGCGACGGCGGCGCTGGTCGGTGCGAGTTTCGTGGTGTCGACGCCGGTCGTCACGCCAAACACGTCGCGCCGCACCTGCAGCGCCATGACCACCTCTTCCAGGGAGCAGTTGCCGGCGCGCTCGCCGATCCCGTTGATGGTGCACTCGACCTGCCGGGCGCCGGCCCGGACTGCGGCCAGGGCGTTTGCGACCGCCATGCCCAGGTCGTCGTGCGTATGGGCGCTGAAAACCACCCGGCCGGCCCCGGGAACTCGAGCCATCACCTCTTCGAACATGCGGCCGTACGTCCACGGCGTGGCGCAGCCGACCGTGTCCGGCAGGTTGATCGTGGTCGCGCCCGCCTCGATGGCCGCCGCCGTCACCTCCACCAGGAAGCCGACGTCCGAACGCGTCGCGTCCTGCGCGGAAAACTCCACCTCGGGGCAGAGGGACCGGGCGTAGGCGACCGTTTCGCGAACGAGCCGCAGTACGGCCTCCTCCCGCAGGTGCAGCATGTACTCCATGTGGATGGGCGAGGTGGAGCAAAACACGTGGATGCGCGGGCGTTCGGCCGCCGAGATGGCCTTCCAGGCGCGGTCGATGTCCTGCTGCGTCGTGCGGGCCATGGCGGCGATCACCGGCCCGCGGACCTCGGCGGCGATCCGGGAGACCGCCTCGAACTCGCCCTCCGACGAGATCGGGAACCCGGCCTCGATCACGTCGACCCGAAGGGCGGCCAGCCGCTGCGCGGTGTCCACCTTTTCGTCCACCGTCAGCGCCACACCGGGCGTCTGCTCGCCGTCGCGCAGGGTCGTATCGAAGATCTGTACCCGATCCATCGCGGGGTAACCCCCTTTCTCCGGGTCAGCTTGCGGCGGCGCTGGGCCTGGCGGCCGTGGGCTCGTGTCGCTCGTCCCGCGACAGCCAGTCCATCATCGCCCGCAGCTCTCGGCCGACCCGCTCGATAGGGTGCTGGGCTTCCTGGGCCCGGCGGGCGTTCATGACCGGCAGGCCGGCCTTGTTCTCCAGGATCCACTCCCGGGCGAACGCGCCCGTTTGGATCTCGGCCAGGATCTCCCGCATGCGCCGGCGCACCGACTCGTCGATCACCCGAGGGCCGCGGGTCAGGTCGCCGTATTCGGCGGTGTTGCTGATCGAGCGGCGCATGCGGCTGAGCCCGCCCTCGTACATCAGGTCCACGATGAGCTTCAACTCGTTGAGGCACTCGAAGTAGGCGATCTCTGGCTGGTAGCCCGCCTCGGTCAGCGTCTCGAACCCCGCCTTGACCAGTTCGGTCACGCCGCCGCACAGCACGGTCTGCTCGCCGAACAGGTCGGTCTCGGTCTCCTCTTTGAACGTGGTCTCGATCACGCCGGCGCGGGTGCACCCGACGCCCCAGGCGTAAGACAGGGCCAGATCCCTGGCCTCGCCGGAGGCATCCTGCGCCACCGCCAGCAGCCCGGGGACTCCCATGCCGTCGCGCACCAGCCGGCGGAACAGGTGCCCCGGAGCCTTGGGCGCGACCATGAACACGTCCACGTCGACCGGCGGGCGAATCTGGCCGTAGTGGATGTTGAAGCCATGGGAGAAGGCGAGGGCCTTGCCGGACGAGAGGTGGGGCGCGATCTCGGCTTCGTACACCGCCGGCTGTTGCTCGTCGGGGATCAGCATGACGATGACGTCGGCCGCGGCCGCGGCCCGGGCAGGGGAGACAGGGTCGAAACCGTCCGACCGGGCGCGCTCGGCGCTGGGGCCCGAGCGGACGCCGACGACCACCTCGACGCCGCGGTCGCGGAGGTTGAGCGCCTGGGCATGGCCCTGGCTGCCATAGCCAATGATCGCCACCCTCCGCCGGCGGATGCGGGTCGGGTCGGCGTCGCGGTCGTAGTAAACCCTGGCCATCCTCCAGTACCTCCTTCCGGTGCTTCACGCCCTGCGGGCGTGCCGCCTAACCGGTGACACGGACAGCCTCAACAGCGGCGCGGGCGGCCACGCCTACCGCCGGCTCGGGGCGGGGGGCGTCGCCGGCATCGACGCTGATCACATCGATGAGCCGGCGAAGCTGCGCGGCCAGCCGCTCCGCCCGGTCCGCCGGTTCATCCACTGCCAGGCTGACGTGCAGGACGCCGGGCAGGCTGGAGGGATCGACCGAAAGCGACCGCACGCGGTAGCGGCGGCTTTCGCAGACCCCGCAGATGCGGCGAACCGCGCCGACCTCGTCGGCAACCAGCGCCATCAGGCGCACCATCTTTGTCACCTCCTCGCCTGGGGGGTCGGTTGGAGCAACAAAAAAGCGTTCCCCGCCCCGGACCCGGGTGGAGGGTCCGGGGGCGAAGAACGCTTCGCGGTACCACCCCGCTTGCCGCCACCTCGCGGCGACGGCCTCAGCGAGTTCGCAGACGGGCCGCTGCAAACGGCTTACAGCCCGCGTCTGGCGAACCCTTTGGCTAACGACGACCCCTGCTGGCAAGCGCCTCTCGCTGCCCTGGAGCGGGCGCGTCGCGCATCTGCTTGCCCGGCCGGGCCGCCGGTCCCGGCTACTGGCTCGCGCAGGCGAGCGTTCCCCGGGACGGCTCCGGGGCGAGTTCGCCGGTCACCTGGCGCCGGTTCCCACCAACCCCGGCTCTCT
>JBFMCJ010000475.1 GCA_040754675.1 Bacillota bacterium | reverse complement strand
ATCGCGTTCGTTCCGCCTGAAGAGGGTGGGCCGCGACTTCGTGTACGTGAAGTAGGGGTGGGAGGCGTGGATCGCGTGCTCGTGGTTGACGACTCCGGTATCACCCGGCGGCTGGTGTGCATGGTGCTTGAGGGCGCCGGCTTTGAAGTGGGTACGGCGGAAAACGGCCTGGAGGCGCTGGAGAAGCTTTACCGGGGCGAGTGGGAGCTCGTGATAGCCGACGTCAACATGCCCATGATGGACGGAGTCGATCTGGTACGCCAGGTGAGGGAGGACCCCGCTTACCGGGGCCTGCCCGTGGTGGTCCTGTCGAGCGAGGCTGCCGGCGAGCGCGTCAGGCAGGCCCTCGCGGCCGGTGCCGACCTCTATCTCACCAAGCCCGTTCCGCCCGAGATGCTGGTCGCCACGGTGAGAGCCCTCCTGGCCGGTAGCCGTGGCTGCAGGAGGTGAGCGCGCTGGTGGTTGACGAGGACCTGTGGAGGGAATACCTGGTCGAAGCGGAGGACCTCCTGGCCACCGTTGAGCAGTGCGCCCTTGAGCTGGAGGGGAACCCTAGCGAAACAACTGCGGTTGACGAGATCTTCCGCTGCGTCCATACGCTGAAGGGAAACAGTGCCTTCTTGGGTCTCCAGGAGGTTTCGGCATTATGCCACGAGTTCGAATCCTCTATGGAAGAGTTGAGAAAAAAGCAGCGCCATCCTGCCCCGGAAGAGTTGGAGGCGATCCTGGAGCTTGTGGACACCATCCGGCGGCTCCACGCGGAGGCCCGGCGAGCGAAGTCGCCAATCACCGGGACTCCAGCAGGGGGTGAGCCGGACGACACCGGTGACGCAGAGCGGAGGTATCTCGTGTTTTCGCTCGGGGGGTTGACCGCGGCTGTGCCGGTAGGCGCTGTCGACGAGGTGTCCCGGCCGCTTCCGGTGAGCAGGGTCCCGTGCGCCAGCCGGTGGCTGCGGGGGCTGGTCAACCTGCGCGGGGAGGTGATACCCATCGTTGACTTTTGCGCGGTAGCGGGGCTGCGGGAGCGGGATGCCGGGTTCCTTCTGGTGGTGGATGCCGCGGGGACAAAGGCGGCAATCGAGGTTGAGGAGATCCACGGCGTCATCGCACTGGTGCCTCAACCCCACGAGGACGTGCCCGCTGGATGGTTACCGCTGTTCTCGGCGGTCGCACGCGGTCCGTCTGGCCTGGTGGGAATCATTGAGACCTCCGTACTTCTCGACGTGGGAGTGGGCAAAAATGCAGGTGTTGGTGGTTGACGATTCGGCTTTCATGAGGATGCGCACTGCCGGCCTGCTGAAGGGTGCCGGTTACGAGGTGCTGGAAGCGGAGAACGGGCGCGTGGCGGTGGAACTGTACAAGCGGCACCGTCCTGCCGTTGTGTTGATGGACATTACCATGCCCGAGATGGACGGGCTGGAGGCGCTGCGGGCGATCAGGCAGGTTGACCCGGACGCGAACGTTGTCATGCTGAGCGCCCTGGGTCAATCCTCGGTGGTGATGGAAGCCATCCAGGCTGGTGCGCGGGACTTCGTGGTCAAGCCGTACCAGCCGGACCGGGTTTTGTTTGCCGTGGGGAAACTGGTGGGGGTCGTCAGCCGTGGTTAAGGCACCGCTGTTTGCGGGCCGTGTTACTGGGCGCGCAGGGCGGCGATGATCTGTGGTGCTGTACCCACTACGTATGCAGCCGCCGGTTTTAGGAGCAGGCGGAGCGTTGGGGGACGGGCTGACGTGTTTTACCAAGAAGCAGGGGATATGGGACTGTGGGAGCTTCAGGAGAGCATGGGTGGGATTCTGGGGCTGGCCGTCATGGTTGCGTACCCGGACGGCCGTCCGCTGACCGACCCGTCCAACCTGTGTTCTTTCTGCGCCGTGCTCGACAGCAATCCGGAAGCGCGGGCCAGGTGTGCGGCTTCGCATGCAGCCTCTGCGAGGGCTGCTGCGGCTGCGGGGAGGGAGGTTCTCGACACCTGCCATGCCGGGCTGGTGCATCTGGCGGTTCCCCTGCAGGCGGCCGGAGAGGCGGTAGCGGTGGTGCTAGGCGGCAACGTGGCCCTGCGGCCGCTGGCGGAGGAGGCGGTGGCGCGGCTGGCCCGGGAAACGGGTATTGATCCGGAAAAGCTTCTTGAGGCGGCCGGGGCGGTGCCACTCTGGGCGGAAGAGCGACTACGGACGGTCATGGCGGTCATACGGAAGGTGACGGACACCGTGACCCGGCTGCTCTACGCCAAGCAGGAACTTGGCAGGAAGGTGGACCAGCTTGCCGCTCTCTTTGAGTTCAGCCGGACCGTTTCCGGGAGCCTCGAGGTGGCCGAGGTCGCCCGGCAGACGCTCGAGGCGGTGCTGGAGTTGACCGGTGCCACCAGCGGGTCGGTGGTAATGCTGGGCAAGGCGACGCCAGCTGCAACGGCGGCCGAGGTGGCAGCCACTGTGGAGTCCTGTGACGAGTTCCGGGTGGTGCCGTCGGGCGAAGTGGTTGCTGCTGTTGAGCGAGAGACCCGCTCCGTTCAATTTAACAGCCGGCCCGGAGGTGACACGGCCGAAGAAAGGCGGCCGGCGGTAGCCTTACCCCTGATGGTTGGGGGCAGGGTAACGGGCGTGCTGACCGTGGCCGGCAGGCCGGAAGGTGCGGGTTTTGCCGAAGACGAGACCGCGTTTCTGACCACGCTGGGCACCAGCCTTGCTCTGGTCCTTGAGAATGCCCGCCTTTTCCGCGAGCTCAAGCTGAGAGCGGCCACGCTGGAGCGGTTGACCGAGGTGGGGCGGGTGGTGTCGGGCAGCCTGGACGTGGATGCGGTGGTGGAGTCGGCTCTGGGGAGCGTCAGGGAGGTTCTGGGGGCGGAGCGGTGTGCCCTGCAGCTGCTTGATGAGGAGACGGGTGAGCTGGTGCTGAAGGGGAGCCTGGGCATGGGTGCGGAGCTCGGGGCCAGGGCAGGCGGCGTCCGGCCGGAGGGTACCGTGCTGGGGAAGGTGCTGGAGACGGGAGAACCCGTGGTGGTGGAGGACCTGACCGCCGGCGGGCCGGGCGTGCATCTGCCCTACTGCTCGGCGGAGATGCGCGCGGCAGCCGTGGTGCCGGTACGGTCGGGTCGAAAGATTCTCGGCACACTGAAGGTCTATTCCCCCGTACCGCGGGGCTGGACTGAGGAAGAAGTGAGCTATCTGGG
>JBFMCJ010000474.1 GCA_040754675.1 Bacillota bacterium | reverse complement strand
GGAGGGGTTCCTCTTCCGCCCGCCGGGGCCTGACGCGCACCGACGGGAAGCCCTCACCCGGTCGGGCCATCGCCGCCGGCAGGCCGACTTCGTCCAGGAACGGGGAGGGGCGCCTCGACCTCGCGATGCCCCGGAACCTGGAGAACACCAGCACGTCCCGCGCCCTCGTCACCGCCACATAGAAGAGCTTCCGCTCGGCATCGCGCCCGCCTTCGTACCTGCTGGCGTCGAACAGGCGGGGGGACACCAGCCACTCGCGCTCGCTGCCGGCCTTCGACGACGGGAACCGGCCTGCCACGAGCGCAGGCACGAACACCACCGGCCACTCTAGCCCCTTGGCCTGGTGGACCGTACCCAGGTACACTGCGTCCGCGTCGGGTATGGGGTCGGGCAGTTGCTCGGCATACCCGCCGGTCGCGTATCCGATCAGGTACCAGGCAAGGCCGCTGACGACGGACCCCGGCGAGGGGCGGCGCGCCCCGCGCCAGTAGGCCGCTTGGAAGTCACCTATCACCTTGCTGAACCTGCCCAGATTGGCCAGCCTGACGGCCGCCTCCGAGTCCTCCGGGTCCCACGTGTGGACGCCGAGTTGAGCCAGCAGGTCGTAGTACGCCTCGATGAGGTCTCCATATCGGCCGTCAACGAGGGAGTCCCGAAACGCCTGGGGAGGGCCATCGGCGATCCCACCGGGCCAGAGCTGCCTCGCACGATCCAGAAGGCGGTCGCCTTCGTAGCGCTCGACCGCGCTCCTCCACCAGGAAAGACCCGCGCACCACACGAACAGGCACGCCAGGGCTTCCGCCTCCGGCCGGCGGAAGAGCCCTATCTTCCCCAGCACGAGGTAGGGTATGTTGCGTTCCCGGAAGGCGCGGGTGAACTCCGGCCCCGACGTGCTCACGCTCCGGAGCAGCACCGCCACGTCGCCGTACCTGCACACCGCGCGATCCACCAGTGCGCGGATGGCGTCCGCGATGTAGTCGGCCTCGTCGGCCGGGGTCGCGCAGGCGAGGTGGAAGGCCTGTCCGGGAGGGGCATCCGGCAGGTAGTCCATGGGTGAACGCAGCTCGGAGGCCTCGAAGCGCTCAGCCACCCGGTTCGCCACCTGGATGACGGCCCGGGCGCTCCGGCGGTTCACAGTGAGCGGGTACTCCCCGGCGCCGAACGCACGGGCGAACCGCTCGAAGCAGGCCGGGTCGGACCCACGCCACTCGTAGATGCATTGCCGGGGGTCGCCCACGACGAAGCAGGTCTCCGCCCGCTCCGCCAGGTGGGAGATCAACTGCTCCTGGGCCCGGTTGATGTCCTGGAACTCGTCCACGATGACGTGGCGGTAGGGCAGGGTGAGCCGGTTCCCTTCCAGGTTCTCCACAGCCAGGCGGATCAGGAGGCCGAATGTCAGCAGTCGGTGCCGGTCGAGCAGTTCCCAGTAACTGCGTACCCGCCCGGCGAATCCCGCCCCGGCCGGGTCGGCAGGGTCCGCGCATCTGGCCACGTCCTTCAGGCAGAGGCCCTCGTTGCATACCACCCCCAGGGACTCCAGGAAGCGGAGGCAGTTGTCCGAGTACCGACCCTCCAGCTCCTGCAGGCCGAGCCCCCACCCGTGCCTCATCAGGAAGGCGACTTCCTGGTTCTCGTCCAGCACCGTCTGGTTGCCGTAGCCGAAGAAGTCCTGTAGCAGCCGGGCGCAGAAGCCATGTATGGTCCCCACGTACATCTCGCCAAGGCGGTTGACGACGTCGGCGGGCAGCAGTTCCCCGCCGCGCTGGTACAGGCGCTCCTTCATCTCGGCGGCGGCCTTCTCCGTAAAGGTGAAGGCCACGATCGACCGCGGGTCCGCGCCCGCCGCCAGGAGGTACAGGATGCGCCGCGTGAGCGTCTCGGTCTTACCCGCACCGGCCGCCGCGACCACGCGCACGTACCGTTCCCGCGCGCAGACCGCCCGCCGCTGCTCCTCGGACAGGTCGGCCAGCAACCTGACCCGAACATCGCTTGTTAAGTGCTTCACCGTAGACCCTCCACATGGACGGCCGCTACACTGCCGGGGTGACCGCGTGACCGCGGCCCGACGCCGAGGGACGCGTCGCCAGGGGACCCCACCGCACCCGACAGCCGGGGTACAGAGACCCCGCAGGGGCTGGGACGTGGGGCGCCCAGGCCCTGCCGCAGCCCACAACCGAGACCCAGAGGACCCGCATGGGCTGGAGGACGGGGCGCGCAGGCGTCGCTGCACCCGGCGACGGGAGTTGAGGACCCGCAGGAGGCCCCCCGGCGGAACCCCATCACCCTTCAAAGGTTCGGCCGCACCATGATGACCACGGTCCGCCCGGGACAACATGCCGACGACGGGCGGGACAACGGCCGAAACCCCAAGCCACCTACTGGACGGGGCGGCTATCGGTTGAGTCGGTTGCCGAACACTTCCTGGCCTCTTCGAGGCACTTGAGGATCTCCGCCCAGTAATCGTCGATCGGCCGATCCGGAGTGTCCTCCGGGAGATCCAACGCGGCCCTCAACCGCTCGCTGTGTGCCTTCTGGCAATTGCTGAATTGCCAAAACGGGTACAGTCCGTCGAAAACCCGCTCGATCTTCCGCAGAAGCCTGTCCCAGTCCCCCAAGACCAACAAGTCAGCTGGATTGTCCGGACGCAGGAAGCTCCCCAGGAAAACCCACTTCTCCGCCTTGACGTCAGCTGACCTCAGCCATGCGACCAGCTTCATGGGATCATCCGTCTCCGCTTCATGTCCCTCCACCCTGAGATCCTCGCGCAGGGCGAGCTGGTGGAAGGCGTAGGGCCGCCTGCTTACCGCTTCTCTAAACGCGTCGAACGCGCGGGCAACCCGGTAGGGGGTGAAGCGGCTTCCACGCCCTGGCGTCAACTCCGCGTTAAAGCCCAGTCCCATGCGAAGATACCGCACATCCATCCCGATCTTGAACTGGGCCTCCTCGCGGCCTCCAACGTTGAACACGTACCAGTGATAGGCCCGTACCCTCATTCTGGTCTGCTGAACCTCAAACGCGGGGCCCGGCGCTCTGCTGCGCGTGATCTGCACGTCCCTCATGCACTGGAGCTGATTCACGCGCACCAACAACTCCTCTACCTTGGGCCAGAACCTTGCCGCAACGTCTGCGGGGTCGCCGAGCTTCGCGAGGTCCTCGAAGTCGGCCCTGGTGAACGCGAG
>JBFMCJ010000473.1 GCA_040754675.1 Bacillota bacterium | reverse complement strand
GCACAAGCGTCCGCCGTCAGGTCACCCACACCAGCAAAAGCTAGATCTGGAGCCAATGTAGCGAGGTGGTGCATTATGTCGCGGGGCCGGCCGGGCCGTAAATGAGCACTGATTCCTTGCGTTCGACGAACCGGCAGGTGGCCAGGTCCCGGATGGTGGCGGCGGGGATCTTCGGGTTGTACGAGAAGTCGAAGTCCGCCAGGGTTTTGACCTCCTCGAAGTGCGCCCGCACGAGCCGGCGCGACAGCGCCTTCTGGGCCCTCCGGGTGATCTCGTCCTCAAGCAGCATCTCCAGGAAGGTCAGGTATCCCAACTCGCCTCTCTGGGCCTGCTCCAGGCGGATTTCCAAGGACTCCAGCATACCTCCCAGGCGGAGGGCTTTAAGTTTGGGTTCCAGTTGGTGCACCTTCATGTTCTCACTCTCCTCGCTGAGATTCGGCGTGGAAAAGCAACCCCAGGCGGGTACACGATCCCGCGTGGCGCGTTGGTGAGCCATCCGGGGCCCGCCACCCACTCTGATCGCTGACGCCTTTCCCACCGGTTGCCGAGGCAGGGGCAAGCGACCAGCCGACCAGCCGTGCCCTGCTTGCCGGCGTGCGTCCTGGGCGTCCGCGGGGTCACAGACCCGACCGCCGGCAGGCCTGCACCGCCGCGCGATGGCCTCTGAAAGCCCTCCTCGCCGCGCACCGGTACCCGGGTGGGCCGGAAAGGGAGCAAAAGCGCTTTACCAGGTTCGGCAACGCCCCCGTCCGGCCTCTCACAGCGGCCGCCGCCCCCGGGAACCCGGAAGAGGCCCCTGGCGCCAGGGAAAACGTCCCCCGCGTGAGTGTGGTCTCCGTCGAGATGCCCGCAGCTGCTCTCACCGCCAGCACACCCGGGGACGCGCAGGGTGGCTGGGTGCGCGCCCGGGCCGGCTGCGGGGCGGCGGTGTTCCACAGCCCCTATGCCGCTCCTTCCTGCGAAACCGCGTGCCTCCCGGGCTTCCGCGTTACCAGGAGGCGTTCCCGGAACAGCAGTTGCCACGAAAAGCGCACGGCCGGCCAAGCCCTCTGCATCCTGCTCCGGGCCGCCGCGCGCGAGAACCCCATCGTGGCGACCTCCAGCGCTTGTGTCCGGGAAATGGCTGCGCATCCACCTCTCCTCCTACCCTGAGCATTCCTCGACCGCCGGCAGGGCGAAGTACTGCTGGCCGTGCAGGAACGCCCCCACCGAGCGGCTGCCATCCTGCTGCCTGACGTCGATGGGCCGCCCGTCCATCTCGTTGGCGAGGATGTTTTTCACCGTGCGGTACCTGGGGTCGCCGTAGGCCAGGGCGCGCTCGCAGGCCGCGTCCAGGCGTTTGGCCCCGTACTTTTCCTCCAGCCGCAGTATCCCTTGGGCCTGCCTGAGGTTGTAGAGCGTGTTCACCGACAGCACCTGGGCCACGGCCTCCTGCACGTGAGGACCCAGTTCCCCGGCCCGCTTCAGGCACCACTGGGGCGTGCGCAGGAAGAAGGCGATGCGGTCTTCGGGCAGGTCGGCAAGGTCCGTCTGCCTCCTGCCCGGAGGCACCCGCGGGTGGGTCTTCACGATCTCCTCGCCCTTGAAGAACTGCACCGTGTTCTCCTTGACGCAGACCTGGAGTTCCGAACCGATCAGCCGCCAGGGGACCGAGTAGAAAGCCTTGGCCGCGTAGCAGTGGGAGTCCGGCGCCACTTTCGCAGTCGTCCACTCCCGCATCTCCCAGGGCTCGGCAGGCAGGGGGAGCAGGTGGGCTCGTTCCTCCCGCTCGAACAGCTCCAGGGGGCGCTGCCGGGTGGTCCCGTGGATCCTCCGGCCCGCCACCTCCAGGCACCACCTCACCGCCTCCCGGTTGGCCTCGCCATCGCTCATGAACTCTCTCCCGCGCCAGAAATTGTCACGTACGTAGCGCACGCTCCTTTCCACGCGGGGCTTGTCCTTCGAATGCCCCGACCGGCAGGGGTCGATGAGGAACCCATAGTGCTGAGCGAGCTCAGCGTAGGCTCGGTTGAACTTGGGGTCGTAGATGTCCGGCTTGAGGACGCCGTCGGCCAGATTGTCCAGGACGATGCGGCGGGGGACGCCCCCGAAGAATTGCAGGGCCAGCACGTGGCAGGAGAGCCAGGTGCGGGAGTCCAGGCTGAAGACAACCCGCACGAACATGTGCCTGCTGTAAGTCAGCACCATGATGAACGCGTACGCCATGCGGCGCTTGCCGGTGACGGGGTCGCGCCAGAAGCCCAGCCGGCCGAAGTCGACCTGGGCTTCCTCCCCCGGGGGCACCTCCGGCCGCCAGATCACCACGTCTGCAGGAGAGACGGTTCCACCGAGCGCCACCTGGACGTAGCGCCGGAAGGTGCTCAGGCTTACGTCCAGCCCTGCCTCATCCCGCAAGCGCTGCCATACAACGCTGACGGCACCGGTCTCCGCGAGGTCCTTCCGGATCCGCTCCCGGTGGGGCTCGATTCTGGCGAAGCTGCCGTAGCGGAGGCGGTCATCGGCCGCGCGGGGGAAGTGCTGGCGCACGAACTCCGCCCACTCCTGGGGAGAACGGCGCACCCCCGGCGTGTAGCCCGCCTCCTGGGCCGCCTTGACGTACTTCCGCACCGTGTTGCGGGACAGGCCAAGGCTCTTGGCGATGGCCCGGATGCTTCTTCCTGCCTGCCAGTGTTCGAAGACCTCGACGATGTCGCGCACAGTGAACTCCCTCCGTGCCACCTTGGGCTCCTTCTGGGTTTGGCAAGGGAAATGTGTACCAGTGCGGTCATTGAAATGGGACCCACCCGGGCATGATTAGGTCATGGTCTCTCGGCTCCTTCGCAAGCTCTCCTGGCGAACCGGTAACTGTCTCCCGTCGTCGTGAAGATGTGCCCCCGGTGAACCAGCCTGTCTATCATGGCCGCCGTCATCCCCTCGTCACCGAAGATTTCCGTCCACCGCGAGAAGTCCAGGTTGGATGTCACGATGAAGCTGCCCAGCTCGTACCTTGCGGAGATCATGGCGAAGAGCAGTTGGGCCGCTTCGCGCGAGAAGGGCACGTAGCCTAACTCGTCGAGCACCACCAGGTCCAGCTTGCGCCACAGCCTCTCGATCCGCGAGAGAGCGTGGTTGGCCCTGGCCTCGAGGAGCTGGTTGGCCAAGTTCGCCGCCGTGTAGAACCGCGTCTTGTACCCCGCCCGGCACGCCG
>JBFMCJ010000472.1 GCA_040754675.1 Bacillota bacterium | reverse complement strand
GGCGATCTGGGCCTCAAAGTCGCCGGTCACCTCACCGGCCGGGCTGACGGATCGCTTTTTCGGCGGCCGCTCCCCGCGAATCGACCGCAGACCAGCCTGCGCGGCCGTCAACACCTCGGTGGAGGCGAGGCCTTCGATCCGCCCGGAAAGGTCGACAACCACCTCGGATGGTAACTTGCCGGCCGCCACCGCCGGCGCCGATGGCCCCCAGAGCACCCGGGCGGATAGCGTGAGAAGCCCGCTGCCCGTTGCCGCCACCAGTTCCTGCACCGCAGCCTCTCCGGCGGTGAAGTCGGCCGATACCCGGGCCGCCACGCCGCTCGCCGCCAGGTCGAGGAACCGTCCGGCCGGCGCCTGGAGCTCCCCGTCGACCTTCCATGGCCCCGCCGCCGAACCCGTCAGCGTCCCCCGCATGTCCAGCGTGCGGACGGCATAAGCATCCCACCAGGGTAGATCCACACCGGGCTTCAGGCCCCCGGCCTCGAAGCTGACCAGCGTCCTGAACGGCCAGGCATCCTCGATACGCCCGGTGAAGCGGCCGCGGGCATCTCCCTTTCGGAAAGCGCCCTGGCCGATTTCGACGAAGTCTTTGCGCTGCACGACCCGGGCGGATGCGGTTGCGCCGCCGAGGTAAAGCGGCCAGCCTTCGTCGCCGGGGCGCGGGGCCTTCGCCTCGGCCGTCACGTCGATGGGAGGCAGGGCCTCCTCGGTCCATGGCCCGCCTGTCTGGAAGCTGATCTTGAGCGGCGGGAGCCTGTCCCAACGGGACCACTCCACGGTGCCCGACGCCGCGAGCGTCAGGCTCCCGGTTGCATCGACCTGGGTGGCAAACTTCCCCGAAAGCCTCAGTCCCTGCTGGTCGATACTCAGCCGCTTCACCTCGACCCGGCCGCCCTGAGCGACGGCGAGGAAGGTCGACTGGACGGCGCCGATGGACAGGGTGCCCTCGGCTTCGATGGTGCCGGGCTTCACGCCCCGCAGTTCGCCCGCGGTGCGCCATGGGGTCCGGATGAGGTTGTCACCGCCTGCCGGCTCTTCCCAGACACCGTCCAGCCGCCACGAGATGCTGTCGCCGGCCTGCAGCCACGCAAGCCCCTGCCCCTGAAGCTGCTCGAGCACGTCCAGCACGACCTGGCGGCCCCTGGCGACGAGTTCGCGCAGCGTGGAAGGGCCGGCCGCAGCATCCGGCGACCCGGACGGCTCCGGCCCGGCCTGGCCGTTGCTCGAGGCATCCGGTGCCGCGCCGATGGGTCGTACCACGATGCCATCGGCCTCGACGCGCCGCACCGCTCGCCCCGGCTTGAAGGGCGAGGTGAGCACCACCGGCAGGTTCACGCCCACCGTGATGTCCGGCATGAACACCTGGGAGCCGTCGTTGAACGCCAGCTTGACGCGTTCCATGCGGACCGAGGAGGGCAGCGTGACGGCGGTCCGTTCCACCTGCACGGACAGCCGCGAGCCGTTGGCGGCGCTGTCCAGTGCCTGTTTCACGGCTGCCTCGAGCCGTTCGTTGAGGGCGGGAAGCATGGCGGCGCCCGCAGCCATCAGGGCCAGGAGCGCGGCCGCGCCCAGCGCCCACGGCCACACACGCCGCGGAGGGGCTTCCCGCGATGAAAGGCTTCTCTTGCTCATGGCGGTCTTCGCCCGGGAAAGTTCGAGGAATGCCGGCCGGATTCCCGCCCGCGACGGCGTGGCAAAGCCTGGTCTGCCGGGATCGAAGCGCGTGCGGGACCAGGGCCCCCCGGGCCGGTCCGCTTAAGGCTTGCCGCCGAGCGGTTCGCTGCGCTCCTCGGACGGGGCCGGGTGTCCAGGCGCCTCCTTGATCTCCAGATCAAAACTGGTGCTGCCTTCGATGACCCAGGGCGTGATGAGCGTCGACTTTACTGCCCCGGTGTCCCCTAGTTCAGATTCGGCCTTGGACGTCGCACCTTTATGGGCCGAATCCTCGCCCGGTACGCGCCCGGTTCGGCCCGCGCCCGTGGGATCCTGCTGAGTCGTGCCTTGTGAGCCGGATGCCCCGGTCAAACTGGGGTAGAACTCCGCCACCAGCTGGTTGCTCTTCTCGCGGCTTTCCAGAAACTCAAGGAGCTTCTCGAGGCTGCTCGGAAGTTCTTCCTCGCCGGGGGCCGGTGAGGGTTGCTCCTCGCCCGGCGAGGGCTTTTCCTGTCCCGTGAGGAGGCTCTGCAGTTCGGGCGAGAGGCTGAAGCTGCCGCTCGAGCCCCCTCGGACGGTGACGGTCACCGTGCCGGGGGAGGCGTCCTCGGGCACCCGGATCGTCAGGACCCGCACTTCCCGCTCGGAGCGGTACGGGAGCAGCTCCACTTCGACCCCGACCCGATCGCCCGGCCTCGCGCTCTTCTGCAGAGGGCGCGCCCTGACGATGGCAGCACTTCGCTGGGTCTGGTCCACCTGTACCCGCAGCTCGACCGACTTCACCTCGACGTCCTGGAACCGGTTGGCCGCCAGCGCCTGCAGGGTGTCCAGGAAGTCCCCCAGCATCCCGGCGGAGATGTCGAGGCGGCTGAAGTACATGTTGTCACGGCTGAAGACCCCGCTCCCGGGCAGCTTGCGGCCCGTGATGCGGTAGATGATGCGGGCGGTGCCCGGCCCGATGCGGTCGAGCCCGCGGTCCAGCGCCTCCAGCGAGGCGATGGCCACCAGCGGTACGGTCAGCATGTCGTCCCGCACGACCTGCGCCTGAAGCCTGCGGGACCGGCCGCTCGAAAGATCTTCCACCTCAACGGAGAGGTCGATGGCGTCAGGAAGCGAACCGACCCGCCCCGCCACCGCCGCCCGGCGGTCCTCGCTGAGCGTCCCCGTCGCCTCCAGCATGCTGCCGAGCTTGAAGGGAACGTTGAGGCTCTTCACCGTCTGGTGGATGTAGGCCGGCCCCGTGAAGAAGTCCACCGTGCCTTTCTGGAGGAACGGGTGCCCGAAGCCGATGAACCGGTCGCCATCCACGTACGTGACCGTGCCGATAGCCGTCAGCTCCACGTCGCCGCGCACCAGGCTCACGCCGAACGCGCTGCCCGGCTCGAGGGGCGGGGCCGCCTGCCCGGAGACCCCGCTGCCCGGAGCCGCACCGGAGGCGGATCCACCCGGCACGAAGAGCATCCGGTGCGGCGAGAGAAGCCGCCGGACGGCCTCCTGCGACCGAACGCCGAAGCCCGAGAGCATTACGGGCGTCC
>JBFMCJ010000471.1 GCA_040754675.1 Bacillota bacterium | reverse complement strand
AGGAGGCCAGAGCCTCGCGCGTGGGGAAGTGCTTGTCGATGAGTTCCAGGTGTTCCTTGAGCAGGCCGGGGCTGTGCCCGGTGATCCTGGGCATCGCCTGCTCCGGCACCCCGAAGTAGCGTAGCATTGCAGCGCGGTCAAAGACCCGCAGGTAGGCGTCGACGGCTTCGGGGGTATGGTAGATTCGCCTTGAGATCTGGGCGGTGCTTAGGCCACTGAGCGCCAGCTCGACCACCAGGGCCTTGTGGGTGAGGGTCCTGCCCATGTCCAGCACGGTGCCCGCCGTCGGCAGCACGATGCCGAACTCGGCCTGGTACGCCTCCAGGAGTTCCCTGATCATGGTGGGCGGGATTCCCAGCAGCCACTCCAGGTCCAGGGTGGTGAGCACGGCGTCCTGCCGCCAGGCCTCGGCGGTGATGCGCTCGATCTGGCGCATCTTGAGGGCCTTGAGGTCGTTGCGGGTGCTCATTGGGCCCTCGGCTTCCTGCGGGGTGATGAGGGTGAGCACGGCGGGTACCATGGCCCTGGGGTCGAGCCCCCGCGTGCGCCTGGTGGAGCGGCACAGCCACACCAGCTGCCCCGGCTCCAGCTCGTCTTGCGCTGGACAGCACCAGGCCCTGATCTCAGCACACACCCTCACCATGCCCTCCGCCTGCGCTGGCCGGCAGCCGTACCCGGAGACCAGTTCCCCCACGACGCGCTCGGCGACCGGGCCGGGCACGGTTACCGTGCCCTGGGGCCGGCGGGGAACCGCCCGCAGGCCCTCTTCCCCCAGGGGCTCGGCGGGGAGAAAGCTTGCTTCTTTCCGGCCCCGGGCAAGCGGCAGCCGCCGCTGGGCCACGAGCCGCCACAGGTCCTCCACCGTTCCCTCGGGGTCGGCCTCCAGGAGGGCCTGCACCTGCCCGAACTCGATGTGGGTCCTGACCGCGTCCACGGATACCCCCTGGGAAAGCCGCCTCACCCAAGCGGCGTCGTAGAGCGGCAGGACCAGCGTCTTTGAACCCGCCTCCCAGAGCATCTGCCCGGGCCCCAGCCTCCTGGGCCCATGCTCCGACTCCCAGGCAGAGAGCGCCTGGTTGGTGAGGACCACCGCCCTCTCCGCCACCACCGAGCGCTCCGCCAACTCGAACCGCGAGCGCAGGTGGGCAACCTGCACCACCGTCATCTCCCGGGCGGGAAGGGTAGCGTACCTGGCCTGAGCACCCTTCCCCTGCACGACATCACCTTCCTTGGGCTTTGCTATATTCCGTTTTTTTTGAGATCGGGAGGCAGGTGGGCCTGGGCCAGCAGGCGGATCCGGCCCAGGCGCCATCCCGACTTCCGCGACCACACCTCGTAAAGCCCGATGTAGTTGTCCACCAAGCGCATGGAGCAGCCCAGCACGGTGCGGATGGCGGTGGCGGGCATACCCCGCTCCAGGAGGTACGAGACCCGGGCAAAGTCCAGGATGTACCGCTCCACGCTCTCCAGGCTGTGCCCCGTGCGCCTGACCACTTCGGTTTCCGTGTACCCCTGCATGTACAGCCCCACGATCTTCTCGGCGTGGGAAAGCGTGGGCCCCATGTCGGCCAGCCGCCCCCTGGTGGGCAGGATGACCTTCGGGTGCCGCTCCATGGCGGACCTGACCGCCTCCACCGAGATGCCAAGCAGGAAGGCCAGGTCCGGCTGGCTCAGGCAGGCGCCCTGGTAGTACGCCCCGGTGGCAAAGCGGCTGAGGCGCGCCCATTTGAGCTCTTCGGAACGGTCCCGGTGGACCAGGGACCAGTCCTCCGGCACCAGGTAGTCGAGCACGGCGGACACCATGCGGCAGTCACCCAGGCTGCGCCCGGGAGGCTGATCCTGCGCCACCCCCATCCACACGATCTGGCCGGGGGACCGCCCCCTGCCACTCAAGCGACGGGCCAGTTCCCGCAGCTCCTGCTCGAACTGGTCGGCCGCCGCGGGCGTGTAACGGTGCCGCTCGAGGAGCACTTGCCGGAAGGCCTGCCGGGGCGTGCCGCCCGAAGGCACCGGCAGCGCCCACAACCCCTCCCGTCTCACCCTCTCCGCCAGGCGGCTATCCCCTCTGACCTCCTCCCACAGTTCGGCAAAGCTCTTCACCAGCGCCACCGGCTGGCCCAGCTTGCGGGCGGTAGCCTCGGGGTCCTCGCCGCCGCACCCGCCCACCTGGCAGAAGAGTTGCCACCACCTGCGCCAGGCGGTGCGCGAGCAGCAGAGCTTCCTCCTCACCGAGCTCAGGTCCTCACCCCGTAGGTAAAGCTCCACCGCCAGGGCCGGGCGCAGCGTACGCATCTTTTGCCGCGTGTCCTTGCTCGTGCCCGCCACGGGCAGCAGCGCCCCCATCTCCCACAGGGGCTCCAGCCGCTGCCGCAGGGCCTGGTGGTTGAAGGGGAAGAGCACCCCCAGCCGGGGCCAGTCAAGCAGGCACCCCCGGCAGTAGGCCTCTTCGACGCAGCGGGCCATGCGGCCCACCTGCATGGCCACCACGCCGAACTCCTCCAGCACCTCGGCGTCCTCGTCCGCGATGACCGTGAGCGTTACCATCTGCTCGGGCTGGTCCCGCCGGGAGCACCTCCGGTGGGCACCCAGTCCCCGGACGGCGGGGAAATCGATCTGCCCCAGACCCCGGTCAAGCAGGTGCGCCAGGTACTCGCGGGCGTCCTCGGCCACCAGTGCCGCTTCCTCGGGAGCCAGTTCTCTCCTGGCCCGGATCTCGCCCACCAGGTAGGTGTGCAGCGTTTTGGCCTCCACAGAGCGGGCCTGGGTTACGATCTTCTGCCGGTAAAACGCCTGCCGGCCCATGCGCCTCACCCCCGACCTCCCGTGGTACCCTCACGACGGCGGACCCGGCCTGACCTGCCAAAGGCGACCATGCTCGAGATCCAGCCCCCCCGGGGGGCGGCCTCCCTGGGCACCCGCTGCGCGGGCACCCAGGCTCTCGGGTATCCGGTGCGAACCACCGCACCACGCCGCCTAGCAAGAGCCACCTTGCCATCAGCCTTCCCCCACGAGGGTCCGGTCACCGGGACCCGCCCCGCCTCAGCGGGTCCCGGCACCGAGCCCGTCCACTTCTTCCACATCCACCACGGTTCCTTGTACCAACCAACTCCTCGCCCGGGAGGGCCGTTAGGGGCCATGCCGATCGTAGGGGGAACGGGCCCGGGACGCTACGGGAATTGGTACTCCCAGTCACACGGCCTCGGTGGGTTGTAGAG
>JBFMCJ010000470.1 GCA_040754675.1 Bacillota bacterium | reverse complement strand
TGCCCCACGCCCGCCCGTGTCCCGTAAGGCGGTTCTCGAAGAGCGAAATGTGGGCCTCACCACTCCCCACGGCCTGCCAGGAGGGGTCGGCCGCCTCTCCCAGCCGCTCCCGATAGTCGCGGATATACTCCCAATAACGGGTGATGCGCTGGCGCAGTTCCATGATTCTTTCCCGGCGCCGGGGGAGTTTTTCCTGTGCCAGCGCCAGGTCCAGTTCCCTCAATAACGCCGGCAGGTCCGACGCTTGGAGTGCCTCCCGGGCCGCGTGCCACCGCTCCCGCTGGCCCGCCAAGGCCCGCCGCAGGTCCCGCGTGATGTGGAAGCGGTCGTACTGGTAGATGGCCCGGCCGAAGTGTTCCAGGCCAGCTATGATCCAGTTGGCGGCATCTCCGTTGATGATGATCTGGGTCTCGTCTAAATCGGTGTATTCCCGGCTTAAATTCCCCCGTACGCCTTCCCAGTACACCCACCCCTCACGCACCAGGCTGGCATAGTAGCCGGGGTTCACCAGGCGCCAGGCCCCCATGTCTTCCGCGCCCCTCCACCGCGGTGCCCACCCCTCGTGCTTGAAGCAAATTTTGGCCTCGGTCCGGCGGGGAGTCTCCTCTTCCGGTTGGCTATCCCGCCGCCGGGGGCGCTGGAGGGCCACCACGATGCCGTCGGGCTCCAAGAATATGGCCGGCACCTTGCGCTGCCCCTCAGCCCGCTCGGCTTCCCTTTCCTCCCGGGCTTTTACGCTTTCTGCCCAGCGCAAGAGGTGGCGGCGGATGGTCTCGTGGCTGATGACGCGGTACCCGTAAAGGTCCTCCAGGCGGTCGCGCGCGTCGCGGTACGAACTCCCTTTGGTGGCCCAGTAAATGGCCAGTTCGTCCAGTACCGGGCTCACTTGCGCCCTCTTGCCCAGGCCCAGTTGTTCGTCCAGCAGGTATATCCGCTTGCGTTCCTTGGTGTCCCAGTAATACCGCCGGCGAAAGGTGATGGGGCCGAACATGGTCTCCAGGGTGCGCTCTTTGCGGGTCCTTAATCGGTACCGCTGGCTGTCCCGGTGGACCATCAAATACTCGTCCAGCATATGCAGGATTTCGACCAGCTCGCGACGAATTATCTCCACCACAATCGCAAAAACCAGCTTCTCCAGCTTGCAAAAACTCCACTTCGTTCCATCGCTAATCGCGGCCAACAAGGTTTCCATGGGAGAGGCCCTCCTCCTGGGTTGTGTGTTTGGTCGCCACTACCTTCGAGGACAGGACCTCTCTCTCCTTCTTCTAAACCTCACTCCTCTATCAGGACCGACAACCCGGTATCTTTAACCAACTTATTCCTCTAATGTATCCTGTTACCCCCACTCAAATTTTACTCGAACACGGCCCCACGCCGCCACCGGGGCACAGACACGCGGCCCTGCCGGCCGGGTAATTTTCGTTGCAACGGAGATCGGCCCCACCCCCGGCAGAGCCGGCCTCAAAAGGCCAAGGGCCCGGCCGCGCGAGATGCGGCGGCCCGGACCCTCGCCTCGTGAGACTCCTTTCCCTCCGCCGGCCGACCGTGCCGCTACCGGGTCGAGGTCGAGGAGCTGCCGCTCGTGGAGGCACCGGCCGAGAGGCCGGAGATCGCCGCCACCCTAGCGGTCTCGATGGTCAGGACCGCCAGGTGGTAGTTGAACAGGGCCTCGACGTACCGGGACTCGAGGCGCATGCCACCGCTCCGAGGCCTGGAGCCGGTGCCCACGCCCACCTCGTAGCGAAGGGACGCCAGGCGGTGGTTCTCCCGGGCCTGGTCCAGACCCGCCTTCAGGGACTACAGGACCTTGTGCCTGTCGGCCCCCACCGCGTTGAGGTAGGTCCTGGGTGAGGTCCGCGGCCACCTGGTTGGAAGCGAACGCCATCAAAGGGGTCTCTCACGTTCTTTCCCACTCTTCCCTGGTGATGCCCGCCTGCCTCAAGATCTCCTTCAAGAGCGCGGGACCGATGTCACCCTCGTGCGGATTCGGTATTCGTAACTTCAGCGGCCCGCGACGCATGAAAGAATGTTTCCCCCCGGAAAAGGGGCCCTCAAAACCGAGGCGACGCAAACGCCGGATTAGCTCCTGCCTGCTGACGGGCCTCACGCCTCGGCCACCACACGGTTGAGATCAATTCCTCCCAGGCGCGGCAGTGGATCCCGGTCCCGAAGTTTGAGGATAAGCCATTCTTCCAAAACCTCCTGCAGTACCTCGCGGCACCTCTCCAGCGTGCTCTCATTGGCCCACACGCCCGGACACGGCGGTATCTCGCCGAAAAACGTGCCGTCGTCCAGTGCCTTGTACCGCGCTTCCGCCATGGCCGCCGCCACAAACGCGCTCAAGATCGGCATCGGACATCATCCCCCTTCGCCTTACCATCTCATCCTTCTGACCACCCGTATTGTACCACCTCATCCGGCTCCGCCGGCAAGCCGCCCACGGCTGCGAGCAAGCCCGCGCCAACCTCCGACGGTACGCCCCCGCACGCCGCGCAAGGCGGCGCAACGTCCTGCCGCAATCCCGCACCCGCGCTCCCTTCCGGCCGGGGTCCGGCGCCCGCCTCCAGTTTACACCACCCGCCAACTTCCCGCAAGGAGGACGCGGCCCATCCCGCCCGCGCCGGGGGCTGTCTCCAAAAAAGCGAAGGGCCCGGCCGCGCCGTGACGGCGCGCCGGACCCTGGAACCTGCGCTTCTACTCCGCCGGCTACTCCGCCGGCACGAAGCGGTATTATCTTCGCCGCAGGCCGGGCCGTGAAGGCCCCGTTTTTGCCGCCGGCCGCGGCCGGCCGTGCCGCTACCGGGTCGAGGTCGAGGAGCTGCCGCTCGTGGAGGTACCGGCCGAGAGGCCCGAAATCGGGGCCACCTTGGCGGTCTCGAAGGTCAGCAGCGCCAGGTGGTAGTTGTACAGGGCCTCGACGTACTGCAACTCGATGCGCAGGAGCTGCTCCGAGGCCTGCAGCACCTCCGGGCCGGTGCCCACGCCCACCTCGTAACGCAAGGACGCCAGGCGGTGGTTTTCCCGCGCCTGCTCCAGGCCGGCCTTCCGGCGAATACCATCGGGTGTGAGGGGCCGGCAATAGCACCGGGCGCAACCCTCCCGGCCGGACGGCACGCACCACAGGCCGTCACCCAGGACGCCCGCGCCGCCACCCGCTCACGAAGATAGAACGTCCCCGGGGGCATTGCTCTGGAGAGAGACGTCAGTTCCGCGCGTCAAGC
>JBFMCJ010000469.1 GCA_040754675.1 Bacillota bacterium | reverse complement strand
AGGTTTGGGGCAAAGGCATCCAGCGCCAGAACCCATTCGGGCACCTCAAAGTTGTCCGAGGGCGGCCCGGGCCACCATGCATCCCAGACCGCTGCCGCAAACAGAAACGCCGGCGTGAAATGCATCGTGGGTGGGTAGGGGCCCGCGGACCGCGTCTGTCCCCATCCCGGTTGCACCGAAAGGTTCAGCCGGCACCTCTCCGCCTCGCCGGAACCCGAGGTGTGCACGCGGTTGCACACCAGGCACCGGTACTTCACCACCCCGAGTGCAAACGCGGCCCGGGCCGAGCACGCATCGGGAAAGACAACGGCCCCGTCCAAGCTCAATCCCTCCCCCGTGACCCGCGCCGCGCGCGGGGCAATCCGTGTACCTGGGGGCGGGACGGCCATGCCGTACCGCCACCTGAGTCCCAAGACCTGGGCGGCGTAAGCCGCCCGCTAACACCCGCCGCACCTGTGCTGTTCGCTTTTCCCGGTCACAACAAGCGCAACCAGGTCGCCGGCGCGGCCCACGACCTGGACATGCACGAACTCGCGGCCCTGCGCTTTTTCAGACTGGATGTGGGTGTTGAGCGCCAGTTCCAGCTCTTTGGGGAGATGGGCGCTCAATACTGCAAATCTGACGTCTCGCGGCATGTCGTTTTCCCTCCTTTCAGGTCCGGCAGCTAGGAACCGCAGCCGGCCATTTCCCTGATCCGCCGGCTTTCCCTCAGCAAGGCCTCTCTCCAGGCGCCATCCCGTATCCTTTCCGGGCGTCTTATGACGCGGAGAGATCTGGCCTCGAACCAGTCGTCATCCCAAGCGTCGAAACCAAAGAAGACCCGGTCGTCACGGGGCCAACCTTCCGGCCCGGTCGCACCAGGAAGCAACCAGCACCCAGGGCCTTCCACACCACACCGTACTGGCCCAGGCACGGAACCCATACCACCGTCCCTGAGGCGAGCTGTTCGGGTTTGGCCATCCAGGTCCCCTCCCCTACAAGAGGCGAACCTCGACCTTCGCGATCCGCTCGCCCCAGCCGGGGAGTTCGGCATAGTGGGCCCACACCTCGTACACGCCATCCCCCAGGCCGCTCTGGAAGCAAACGCCCGCCCCGGGGCGCCCGTCCGGGAAGCACATCTGCCCGCCCTGGTCGCGGCCCGAGGAGGCCTCGTAGGCGCGGTCCCGGGCCGACCCGGTCCAGGGGGCCGCCATGCCGAGCAGACCACGTTCCCGGCCTATGCGGCGGATTTCCTCCGCTGCTTCCTCGGCGGTCCTGCCCGGCAGCGCGACCCTCCAAGTTCCCCCCGGCACCGGTTCCGGCTCCACGCCGTACTCGGCGCGCAGAATTTCGCACATCTGCCGGGCATCCCGGCCCCAGAAAGCGGCTTTTTCCTCTTGCCCGCGTCCGCGGAACACGCGACCCCCAAAGAGGTATTGGGGGTCGGCTATCATCAGGTGGCCGCTGTCCACAGCCACCACTCCCAGCAGGGCTTTACGCGTATACTTCATGATGCTCTCCCTTCTTTGCTTTTGGGCGGGTCGGGCTCGAGCTTTTGGGGAAACTCTGGCTTCCCCCCGCACCGACCCACATACCGGCGGTTGGGAACACTCCAGAGCCGCGCCTTGCTATGCCCCTTCCCCCCTTCCCGGCGACCCGGCAAAGGGCATCGCGGGCTCTGCGGACGGCTCGCTTCAGCTCACCCAACGTCTGGCAGCCACCGTTTACGCACCGGTGCAGGTACTCTGCTATCTCCTCAGCGGATGCCAGAACTGGTTCGCTCGCCTGTATCGAAACGCGGCGCAAACGTCTCTCCCTCCTTCCCCTCGATCTTGGTGGACCACCCGGATTTCGGCCGTTTCCAGGCCGACCCGGCAGCCCCACGAGCCACCGTGACCCGCATGCCACACCGCTCGAATCGCACCGAGAAGACCTCCCGGGAGCCGCCCGGCAGCGACACCTCCAGGAACAACCTGTTCCCGGAGTACCGGAAATCCCAAAGTGAGGGCCACGCGGCCCGGCGCCGAGTCGGCACCGGCAGGCCAGCGGCCACGGCAACGTTGTACGCCCACACTTCGCCACTGGCCTCCTGGAACCAAACGTGCCGGGGGACCGGCATCCAGTTGGCCGGCAGAGGCCGCAGGTACTCCACCCGCCTGCCCAACCCGCGTCCCAGTTCGAACTCGAAGAGTTCCCCCGGGCGGGCCAGGATCTCCGACGCCTCCGCCACGGCCTCCCGGAACTCCTTCGCCCGGCGGGTGGCCTCCGCCTGGGCCCAGGCGAGCCACAGCTCCCGGCCGGGCTTCGTCCGGGTCCGCAGCTCCCGGTCGATCTCTTCTGCGGGCGCGTCCACGGCAAGCGAGGCGGCGAACAGTTCCAGCTCGGGGTCCGCCCACATGTGATAAATGGGCAGTTGAGGCCAGGGTGCCCCGAGCCAGGGAGCGTAGAGCCGGCGGACTTCCTGCAACCTGTCGTGCAGCCACGAAACCATGAAGTCGCCTACCGGCCTCAACCTCATCCGGTCGCCGATTGCTTCTGCGCACGCCTCTGCTCTCTGCGATCCGGAGACATGCACGTGCCCGCACACCCGGCACCGGAACCTGAACGGCCCCAGCCGCAGCGCAGCCAGGGCCGTGTCCAGGTCGGGGAAGCTGGCGGCGGTCATTGCGCGGAAGCCTCCACGGCCATGCGGCGCGTCAGCCTCTGCGCGGGGATCTCACCCCGCAGGTATGCCTCCACACGCGCCTTGCGCGCGGAATCGTCGATGCTGGCGACCTCCTCGAGGTCTCCGTCGGGAGTAACGATGTACCAGCTCCGGTAATCGTTCTTCCACGAGCCCCCGGTGCGGATCTCAATGATCTCGCCCGGGCGGGCCCGGTAGGTGCCCGAAACAGTGATTTCCTTTTTGCCCCACGTCTTGCGCAGTTCTACGAATTCCCGGGACAGCCTGCCCTCGACTACGCGGAGGCGCGCGACATACGGCACGCCCTTGCGGGGGTCGTTCGTTGCCTTGAACGAGAACTCGTAGTCCCCCTGCTGCGCGGCCCGGCGTTTTTCGGCCAGGACCTCGCGGGTCAGGGCCAGTAGGGTTTCCAGCTCTGTCGGGCCCATGGCCTCCAGGGTCTGTCGATTCACTGTTATACCTCCCTCGTCATTGCTTCATAGCCCGGTGTGCCGGCTACGGAGGCTCCAGGCGTCCGGGACCATACTGAACGTAGTTGGGGCGGGCCTTTCCTCAGCCCG
>JBFMCJ010000468.1 GCA_040754675.1 Bacillota bacterium | reverse complement strand
CATTCACCCAGGCAAGCATCCGGCTCACGGACCTCAATCGGTCCAGACTCGCTCAGCGGGATTGGGAAAAAATGCACCCCATCATCATACCGGTGGCAACCCAGACTGGCACACATCTGGTAAATAAGTTGGCGGCTCCTCTTCTGCCTCCACAGGGCCATCGGATCATCCGACTTGGCACCGACCACTGGAGCCCATCGCAACAACCACACCCTCGTGCTTCCAACCCTGTGCTCTTCCACTGCTTGACTGAGTTGTGTGATCTGAGCGGTTTCCCAATGTCGTGAGTTGAATCTCCGCCTCGGCAGTACAAGTCCCGCCGTGCACCAGCAGAAACTTGTTAGATTCGGAAGCTTTCCCTGCAAGAAGGAGGCCAGTTCTTCTTGCCCTGTGCGTTCAGCCTCCTGCAGCAGTTCTCTAGTTTGATGGGGGTCAGCAGGCCTGTTTTGTTCGCCCAACCTGATGAGCAGACCGCGTCGACGGTGGAACACAGGGACCTTCGGAACTTGGTCCCTGTTGACACGGATGAGCATTACTACCTTGCTTGGGTCGCCTGGGACCGGAAAGAGGAATATCTCGTCATCTGGACACCATTGAGGCTGCAAATAGACATGGCACCAGTTTAGGATCTGTTGAACCGGATCGCCTTTCGGTTCGAACCCGGTCGGCGTATCGGGCAGTTTCTGCCCTGTCTGCCGGTCTTCTTGGCACGGAACCCCCACGATAATGAGCCCGCCATCGGTGTTAGCCATTGCGGCCATCGCCTCGACTACATCTTCTCTAAACGTCTCCTTGTACTCAACCTGTGTGCCCTCCGGTATCTTCTGGCTGCAAAAGTCGAGGACGTGGTCGAAAGTGATCGACCCCCGAGGTAGAGTGAACAGTGATGCGCTGCCAGGCATATCACTCGATCCTCCTCGCATCTGGGCCTAACCCGGGCACTTCAGGTGCCCTGTTTGACCACTCCGTATCTCCCCTTTCAGTTGGGGCCGGGCAACACCTTGCAGTGGCAACAACCCATCCTGCGAATGTCCTGCGCCGTCTGTCGGCAGGGGCAACGGGGTGTCGCCATGCAGGTGGCAGGCCCGCCCCGGCAACCAACCAATTCCCTTGGCAGGAGTCAGCCTCCTTTCGGGGAACCATCCAACGGCATGATAAGCGATGGTACTTTGGCTACCTCGGCGAGCAGGCTCGCATATTCGAGAAGGGCTGCACGCGTGCTGGCTAGCACCTCCCTCAGCTCATGGCCCCTATCCCACTGCCGCTCATGTTCGGGTGGCGACACAGATGGTGGCTTGGTAGCCTCGTACTGGAGTAGGATTGGGTGCCACTTCGCCAGAACCGGTCTCAGGACAACGTTTAACAAGGCAACCGCCAAGTGGCCGAACGAAGTATTGCCCTTTCCCTTAGGTTGAGCAACGGAAGGGCCGTACCGGCGCAGGATCTGTCGCGTGGTGTTGAACAGCGTATGCAGCGAAGAAAGCGCTTCCCGTAATAACCCCTCATCAGGAGAGAGTTCGGCCAGCGAGACGCGAGTAACCAACTCGACGTATAGCTCCCAAGCGGCCCACTGTTCGCTCTGATCGGGCTCCCAGGTACCTTTTATGCCCACAAAGGGCAGGTTGACTTGAACTGTGACACTGGCGGGTTTCCTCAACCTCATGGACAGCTCCTGTTGTACCTGAACCTTTCGCGTGGGTTCACGATAAGGGCCACCCTGTCCTTGTTCGTACGTGCCTGAAAGGCGTCCTCTATCCAAGCGGCGAGAGAATCGCTGTCCTTCGGGTACCAGTACCAGCGTGCATACCCTGGGCTTCCCTCCCCAGTCTTTAGGTTCATTGCGAGGCGTTCAGGAGCCCTTGGATGCTGGGCGGCGGAGGGAAGCACTATACCCAACAGCCCGTTCGGAGTCACGGTCTCTCCGTGCCGTAAGGACGCTTGAATCTCCCAGTCCACGTACCGGCGTGCCCACGTGCACTTACCGATTAACACCACGGTCACGGTGGAATCCTTCAGGTACAGCTCACGGATACGTCGCATGACGTAATCCGGATCATCGCTATCGATAATGTCTTGGGCCATTGCTCCAACTGCCCGGGCAATGAAGACCCTCCGCTCCTCGTCGAACGTCTTAATGAACTCATCCACCTCCTGTTGGTCGTCGTGATGGTAGGATATGAATACCTTGTGCCTCAGTTGCCCCACAGCCATCATCCCCATCCTTTCCAGTCATCCGCAGCGCGCGCTGCAGCACCGTACCTCGCCCAGCAGGTTTCACATCCCCTTCTGCCCACACTCACTCCTGACTTTGTTCTCTCTCCCCGAACCTCACCCCTCGACCGGCAACTGCCCCTTCATTGCAGGCCTGCACATCTTAGCTGTACTGTCACCTCCCCACTGCACTGGGCTAGCTTGGGGCTCAGCTTTCAGACTTGAGCGGCACGACACACTGAACTGTGAGTACGAGTCAGAGTCGGTTTCCCCTACGTGCCATGTGTGACTCCCAACGTATCCACCAGCTTCGCCAGCGAAGCACAGAGCGGCGGTGGCTCTACAAAGTCATCGCCTAGGGTCTGGGAGACGTCAAATCCGTGCCGCAGGAGTTCACCTATCACGACGAACTCCTGCCGCTTGCCAAATGAGGCGGTCCTACGGTAAGTCCGCAATGTGACTTCCTCGTCCCCGGGCGTCCGCTCGACCCCATCAGCCCCCCTAGCGGGGCCCGGTCCATTCGACACCCGTACATGGTTTGCTACGTGTGCGTTCGCTTCTTTCCACAGATTATCCTCCTCCGCCACGGGGTGGCGGACCCAGTGCCTCGCAAGCGACCCACCGCGCTTTGGAGCCGAGTTTGTCTTGGAAGATAATTGCCGATGCATCGATTCCCTGGGTTCCTTATAGCCTACTTGCCTTGTTTGCGTGGTCGTGGTAAGATGGGTTGAGTAGACGAATTGGAGGTGACACAATGCACTGCGAGCAGGGGTTCCTCACCCCGAAGCAGGTGGCCGAGTTGCTTCAAATCAGCCACCAGGAGGTCTTGAACTTGATCCACACGGGCAAGCTGCCCGCCGTCAAGGTTTCGGAGCGCATCTACCGGGTGCGGCGGGAGGACCTTGAAGCGTACATAGCAGAACGGACCCTCGGCAGGAAGGGCCAGGGACCCCCGGCGACGGGCGGGTGCGGTTGACCGTCCCACTATGGGCAGGCAGGGCCGCCGGCGGAAGGAGGTTGCAC
>JBFMCJ010000467.1 GCA_040754675.1 Bacillota bacterium | reverse complement strand
CAGGTGACCTCGCCGCCTTCCGGGGTAGCCCCACAGCCTTGACCGGAGCCAGACGGGACCCACGCGGGGGCGCCATCGAGGCTGGCGGCTGTCACCGGTCAGGGTGGCGGCATTCCGCTGAGCGACCGGGACGTCGTCCCCGTCATTCGCACCGGTCACCCCGGGGCGATGGCCGGAGCCGGACGTCATCCCGCCCCGTCTCGCCAATGAGCGCGAGCCTGTCACCGGCGCTGTCGGCCGAGCCCGTCCCCATCGGCCCCATTGTGGTATGCTCAAGGGGAGAGGAGAGGCCGTATGGGCCGAGACGGCAATCCCCGGTTGCAGGCGCGGCTGCCGGCAGCCGATTACAGGACGTTGCAGGCGGCCTTAGACGAGGCCGGACTGGACTTGCGTTCCTTTTTGTCCCGTCTCGCCGGGGCGCTCCGTGCCCGGGCGCTGCAGGGGGAGAACGCCGGGGCGCAGGACAAGACGCCGCCTGCTGCACCGGCCGAGCTGCTCGTGGAGGTGGGACAGCTCCTCATCGAGCGGGACCGCCTCAAGGGCCAGTGCAAGGAGTACTATACCCGGTGGCGGCGCTACGAAGCGCTGGCCGAGCAGGCCGAGCGCCGGCTCCGGGAGGCCGAAATCCAGGCGATGGTGCGCGGGATCGACCTCGACGGGCTGGCCTCCGAGCATCGCCGGTAAGCACGGCTTTTCGCTACCTGCCGACCCACCCGGACCGAACGGCCAGGGACAGGAGGGGGCCCATCGCCGTGGACGAGATTGATGCGCTCATCGAGCGGGCCGAACAGTTGCGAAAGGTGCCGAACGGCGGCTACGGCGGGGCGCTGGTCAAGGCCAACACCTTAGCGGCGGCCCACAACTTGAAGACCTACCCTCGGACCTGCTGGGCAGAACACCCGCAGGCCTACGCCGAACACGTCGACATGCTCCGGCGGGGCGTGCGGTTCCTGGAGCGCATGGCAACGGAGGTCGGGGCCGATGGCCGAGGACGAGTCCCCGGACCTGCACGATGAGCCGAGCCCCCAAAGCACCGCGTTCCGCCGGGCAGGGCAATCACGTGCCTGGAGGGTATCGCGAGGTCTGGTCATTCGGTGGGGAAACGACGAGCCGCGCAAGTGAGGAGCCGCGCCCACGACGACTCCCTCCGCCGGATGGGCCGGTAAGCGAAACGCCCCGTCACGAAATCACCACCTCGGCGTCTTCAACCCGGAAGCGTATGACATCGCCGAGAGAAGACGCGTCGGCGGGCGGGCAACTTTTGCTCAAACACCACAGAAGGAAGGGGGCGGTGGCTCCATGCGGCGCGCCATCCTGGCGTTGGGCGGCCTCGCGCTGGTGGTTGCGGTTTGGACGGCGCCGCGTTACGTCCACTCGCCAAGCGGGATCGTAAATGTCGCCGCGGTGCCGCCCGGGGTTATCGAAACCCTTCGGCGCCAATACCCCGTGCGGCCTGACCCGGCTAACTTGGCTGTGCGCGTCCTCACGGTGGCGGGCCTCACGGCCGTTGCATACGCTCTGGTTCCCGAGAAGCATCCCCGAAGCCCATAACCCGAAGACGCACCTTCGGGCTTGGTGGACTGAGACCCGTAACGCGGACATGCTCCGCCAAGGTGTATGCTCCGTGGAGCGCATGGCGGGAGAGGCCGAAGTGGCTGAGCAAGCAGCCGATGTCGGTCCCTCACGTTCGGCGGGATGGTGAGGAGCTGCGCAAGCCCGGCTTTCAGGAGCAGAGCGTTTAGCATCCGGCCGTCGGAGAGGTAGACGTACGCCAGCAGCCGCCCGTAGCGGTCACGCTCTTGAACGCCCAGCTCCAGGCGCACGGGGGTGCCAGGCGGGAGCAGCCCTTTGGTGAAGGCGCTGGCCTGCGGACCCCACGGCTCGATCCCGACCCGCGGGTGGACGGTCTCCGGCGTGTCGATGCCGATGAGGCGGACGGTTTCCTGTCGGATGCCGATGCGAGCCTCGACAGTGTCCCCGTCGACGACGCGGGTAACGACTGCCGGTATTTGGCTCGCCGCAGCACTCGACGGCGCGGTAACCTGGAGAATGACGAAAAAGAGGGTCCCCGTGGCCAGGAGAGTCCGCCCCGGGCGGCGGCACGTGGAGCAGAAGGCTCGGAGCTTGCTAGTCCGCGGGTGGCTTACATGACGACCGGAGGTGTAGGCCACCGTATTCTGCTCACCCCTTCCGTTCGCCGGCGCCTTCGGTTGCTATGCGGTGGGCCAAGAGGCAGGCGGCAAGTCGGGCTCGCAGCTTCGGCGGGAGAGCGCTGCCGCGCTCCCGCGCCAACACGTGCCAGACGGCCACCCCGGTAGCATGGGCGACTTCAGCCGCTGTGAGGCCGCGTTCCATGCGACGTGCCCTGAGATCTCGTGTTAGGATGAACCGCTCACTCATATCATGTGCCTGCCTCGGCGTCGGTCGTTAGCCGTCTCAGTGATGCTCTTTCCCGTTCCCCCAACCGGGGGATTATACCAAGGGCAAGGCTCGTTGGCCAGCTCCAAAGGACCATTCTTGAAGTCGGAGTAAAGCCATAACGGCAAAGTCAATGGCGTATGAAGCGTCATCCCTACCCGGGTTCCATGATCCGACTACGCTGACTCGTGGAGTGCCTCCCACGGTGATGCCAATATCAGGGATTATGGCTGCGAATCGCAGGTAGGCGGGCAGCGGTATACCGTAGAGAGCCAACTCAACAGGCTCGACAAGGGAGTCTAAAGCATACCTTACCTCAACGCTGCTAAAGATCAATGGCAGTCCATGGCCGACAACGCGCTCTAACCAGTGTTCCAACGCTCTCGCTAGAGACCGCACTACCCTTTCGCCCCAAGCCCGCGACCTTCCACCGTGGCGGAAGCGCTCCCAAGCGACCGTAAAGGCAATTGCCGCCTTCGTCACCGCTTTCGGGTAGTCACCAGTTCGATACGCCTGCTCGGCCTCTTCAAGATGCGCCTTCGTCTCATCATCGGTGATGGCGCTTACCAGAGTCACCTCCTCGAACTCCATGCCAAGGGCGACTCTTAGCGCATCCCTGGCAAACGCCTGCACATGCGTAACCGCACTCCGCGCCTCCTCTTCGGAGGGGATCATGCCGTCGTGCTGGACCCTATCGCGAATGCGCCGTAGACGTTCGAGCTCTGACTTGTAGGGCGAAAGCCCGGGGAAGCGGTCACAGAGCTTCTGAAGCAGCACCCCCAGCGAGTCATTGCGTTCAGTCGGTACGCCCTGACTACCG